>NZ_JBVAYD010000025.1:0-38661 GCF_055413445.1 Lacticaseibacillus sp. 22
GTATGGTAATAAAGATAACATTATAGGATATGCCAATGATGCAGTAGCCTATACCCAACCTGTGAAAAAGTTTAAATCTTTGATCAAACAGAGATATCGTTGGAAATATGGGCGCTTCATAGCATTCGTAAAATATCACAATTTATTTTTCAACATGGATAAAAAGTTTAGTAAGATGCTAACTTTTTTCCAGTTGCCGCTTGCAGTTTTCCAGGAACTATTTATGCTTGTAGAACCTTTTGTGTATTTGTATTTATTATTTGTTACAATTTATTTCCAAGATTTAGGAATGTTTATTGCGATGGTGTCTTACGTGTTTGTAGTTATTTCATTATCAGTAACAGCTTCCAGAGAATCGTTAAAATCAAAGTTGTTGCTTCTGTGTACCGCACCATTCAATTTTTTTCTTTCTTACATTTTGACAATTGTTGAATATGTTTCATTGATTAACTCTATACTTCACTTACATTCTATAGTTGACTATAATAACAACCATGCAAATTGGAGTCATGTAGAGCGCCTATGAACGCATATGAGGTATGCAGTAATTTCCTCATATTTTATAAAACTTTACCCTATACGGCTTTTCAAAGGAAAAGCCGTTTTTTGAATATGTTAAATCATACCCATCAACCTTATCGTCATTGGATGTATAAGTTCTTGTCTTCCATTACCACTTGCCAGCCGGCATCTTTTACCTCGTCCGTAAGTTGACTAATTGCTTCATTGTTTAAATCTGCCAGCTGGATAGTAATCAGTCCAGTGTCACATCCACGCGTCATTAGCCTGTCGTTAATTATTTGCCTATACTCCAATAAATCTTCACTAGATTCAATGACGGTCTCAGGTGTCAATATTTGACCCATTGGTTGGTACCCTGGTGCAACATATTCGACATCCTTTTCAAAGTCATTATCCATTTTGCTTATCCTCTTTCTTCTCTTTTAAAACTTTTGTCCACCATTGTTTGTTTAAGTGTTTTAAAATTGTGTCTCCGTTTGGCTTATCCGCTATTAGCTGTTCTAACTTTGTCTTCCTAAAGTGACACTTGTAACACAATGTCCATAGGTTTCCACTGTCCAGTGCTTGCTTGGATGAACACAATCGGCGGCAGATAATGTGGTCAACTATCTTTCGGTCTTGAACAACATTGCCACACACTTGGCAGGTGGCTAGGTCTCGTGCATATACATAGTCCCTCACTGCTTGCCATTGCTTAGAATGGTAAAAGGCTACTGCCTTAGGGTCTCGCTGCTTTTTGTCATACTCTTTTGATTTGTTTGCCTTGATTGCCATTGCTAACTTTGACCGCCTGTAGTCGGCCTTTTTGGCCTGCCATGATTGCTCATGCATGGCCTTATGCTTTGCACAGTACCTTTCGCTGATTGGTATGATTTTGTGACATTGTGGCTCATTACATTCATGCCAAAGATTTTTCCCCTGTCGTCTGGTCAAAATGGCAAATCACTGTCCTTAAGCCCACTTAATTTGGGACTAAGTGAATTAATCAAGTCATCACTCAGATTTGCTGATGAATCCTTTGATGCATCATTGTGTGGCTTAGAACTGAGCAGATATATGTGTTCTGCTACAACTTGCCATGTGTATTCAGTTTTTCCGTCCCTTTCATACTGTCCTGTACGTATACGCCCGCTTATACCTATCCGAGTTCCCTTAGATGCATAATTGCTAAGAACTTCTGCCATTTTTCCGAAGGCCACAATTGGAACGAAATCAGCTGTTTGCTTATCCTTTGCCTGACTATAAATCCTATGTATTGCCAGCATAGCCGTTGCTGAATTGTTCCCTGACTTAACACTGTTGGCAACATTTCCTACTAAGTTAACTGAGTTCATTGCTCTTCTCCTTCAATTCCTGTTCACGTTTTGCCATTAAATTTACCAATATGTATTTATCTTTGCCTGCATGTGCAAAGTCCTTGATCAGGTGCCCTTGAAAGGCAACCTGAGGGTCATCGATTATGTTGTCTATGTATTCTTCATGTTCGCCAATAAAGGCCTGCACATCGCTGTCGCTTGTGTCTGGGTCGGTTATGAGGTCATCCCATTCTTTTAGCAATTTAAGTTCCTTTGTGTGGCTATTAGATTGCTTAGGTTGCCGCTGACGAGCATACTTGCACACCTTAACTAGCTTATTATTGAACTGTCTGGGCGTTTGATGAAATCGCACCATTGTCTCTTTTTGGGCAACCCTGAGCAAACTTTCTGCCCAACTTTTAGTGGCCTTATTCTTAAACAGCTCTTGGAGCCTTTCTAAGGCCTCTAGTGTCTCAGCTTCATTACTTGCCTGTCGGGTCATGTGGGCAACCATCTGTGCTTTTTCAACCTCTCTTGAAGCACTCTTGGCTTGCTTTCGAACAAGGTCTTTTCTGGCGTACTTAACTTTCCATTTCAAACTCGGCGACTCTGCTGCGATAGCAATTTCAACATCTTTGTCGGACCATTTATGAAGCCGGTGACTAAGGAGTTCAATCAGAAGCTCCTGTGAAGCATCTTGGCGGCTCATGTGAAGCATGCCAGCTAGCTTTGAAGCGTTACTGAGGAAGGCTGGCGTTGATATAAGCTCCTTAATTGTCTTTTCTGAAAGCAACTACTTTTCGCCACCTTTAGTCCGTAGGCCAATGATTGCTGTAACTATGCCCATGGTTACAGCAATGCCAAGCAATGCCAGCCAGTAGTTTAAAATATTAGCCCATGACAATTGTGTGATACCTGCAATGTTTGCAATTGTTAGGAACCAACCAGCTGAGTTAAGAATGCTAAATGTGTCGAGGGTGACATTTTCTTTGTTTTTCATATGTATGTACTTTCTTTCTTGTCTATGGTATGGTATTAATTGGGAAGTTGGAACCATTTTTCATCTGGCGAAAACAAAATGGTAAGGCTTGTTAAGGTGTAAGGTGCCATTAGCTGAGCCTGCTACTGATGTGTTGCTTAACCCTACGGCCTCAGCGGCCTCCTTTATGGAGCTATATACCTCAAACGAGCTGTCATCGTTCACTTTTCGAACTGGTCGCCCATTAGCTCTTTTCATTAATTGCCGCCTATGCTCCTTCACTAAGTTATCTCTATGGCTAACCCATCGCAAATTGTAAAGAGCGTTATTTAATCTGTTGTCATCAATGTGGTCAACATCAGAGAGGTTCTCAGGATTAGGAATCCACGCTAACCCTAGAAGATGTGATAGGGTAACAGTGGTGTGTTTGTTTGAGCCGTCCTTTGTCACGCCGACAACTACATAATTACTATTGTTAATGTATTGCTTGATAGGCCGATTGGACCGAGGCCCAATAACAACGCCATTTCTACTTATCTTGTAACGTGAATAGGGTGGTTTACACTGTTTAAATTCCTCCTCATCATGTGCCTTAATGCGTGCTTTTAAAGTTGCTTTGATAAAAAATTCTAGGTTTGATTCCTTATTTACCGTGCTTGTCATCGTTATTATTCCTACTTTCATATTTGTTCTATACTTTAATTATACCACGTTTGTTAATATTTCCTGTTTTGCATCACTCGATTATCTATGTCTGTTAAAATTACCCCCTATTTATTCCTTACACTTATAAATATAGTGTTTGATCCATTTGTAAGCGCCTTACAAAGGCTTTTTAATATTTCTTAACCTTTTCTTAACATTTGATGCCACATGCTATGTAATGTTGATGTGTGCTGTGGCTGTGAAGTAAGGCAAATGATGAGCTGAGGGTTGTAAAAATGCTCCTGACGCTGCTAGATCACATTGCTGACAAGTTTCAAATTACGTCAGCAAAAGATGTCAGCACAAAAAAAAGACGACCCATCTCTGGATCGCCTTAAGTAGCTAGAGTTAATCCTCCATTCGTCTACCTATGCATTCTCACCTTAAGCTCTTTTTTTAGCTTGTCATTTTTGTCAGCCAGCTTTTCCCTGCACATCCTTAAAGCTTCCTTAGTCGTTGGTACAAGCAACTTTTCAGCCGGTTTAGTATCCTTATAGCCTTTCAGTTCATAACCGTATCTACCAGCAGACGCCTTTGAAAGTTTTTCCATTTCGACTGGCTTAACGGTGCAAACCTCGTCAACCCATTGCCTTGCTGTCCTGTCCTTAACGCTTGCTAAGCTGCTAATAGTATCCGCTGCTGCTTTGGCCGTCATGATAGGCTCATTGGTATACCCTTTTTGAGCCTTTATACCCATGAAAAAATTTATTTCTCGTTTCCCAACTCCGCCTGATAAATCTGGAAAGTAGTCACTTGCAACCTTCTCTCCGAACAACTGGATAAGCATTTCTTTGCTGATTGGGGTGTTTAGGTTGAGGGTAAAGTTATCACTCACCAAGTCCCAGTTAGAAGTGTTGAAATCGCCTAGTATGTACACATGGTGCGACTTGACTAATTTACTACCATTGTTAAACTCCATTAGCTTCTTCCCTGAATCAGAAAGTTCATCGGGTTGTGCTAAGTGAATGGACCCTGCAACTCGCATTAACACAAGTGCATTAGCAATCTTTGCTTTGGTGGCTTTTTCTGGGTGCTCAAGCATGTCCATCATTAAATCCTTAGTGATGTAGATACCTCTGCCTGGTTCTTTTGAAAGCTGATGGCCTGTAACTTGATTAGCGGCAAGTAGGTTAACTGCCTGATATACGTCAGCCATGAGCTTCTTGTCATCCCGCCAAGGGTCGAACTTATTAGCTGGTACAAATAAATTCTTAACTGCTTTCGAAGCACCTGAGCCTCTTCCACTTGGCATCTGTAAAATGTTCGATGTTGCTATTGAACAAGCTCGCTTATAATCAACTCGCTGAAGCATTTCTGGATAAAATTGTTTAAGGAATGCTGGCAGCTGTTCTTCTGGTGATCCCAAGCATTCAAGGAAGGCTGGCACCGGATTAGCTTTAGAATTGCTGGTTAAAATAACTTTCTTCCCATTTAATTCCTTTCTCTCTTTAGCCCCCACAATTTTTCCTGTGCTGACTGTGTTAAGCAACTCAGAAAGTTGCGTCTTCTTGGCTGTTCGAGTGGTGCTGTGCTTGGTTAGTTCAGCAACCTTATCAATGTTGTCAGCCCAGTTTGTTAGTAGCTCTTTATTCTTATATCCCATAATATTCTCCTCATTCATTGCCTGTCGGTTGCTCCCGATTAGGCTTTTTTTGTTACAAATAGTTCATCAATATTTGCATGAAGTGCTTCTGCTACTCGTGTTGCAACACCATAGCTAACTCCCACAGTGTTCATGTGAGTTACACTTGAATAGCTTAAATTTGTTACCTCTGCAAGCTTTCCTTTTGAACCCAACGACATCTTGAGCTTGGCATCAAAGAAGTTTAAATCCCTGACTACCATTGTATCTGGATGAGTTTTCTTCATTTTTTTCACCTTTCTTCATAACTACACAACTACACAACTACACAATCTTGCCTCCCTGCCTCAAACAAGTAGGCTGATTTTTCCGCACCAGCCACACTTGCTGTCTTGAACGAGGAGAAGGAGGAAATTCTTCCTCCATATATATATATATACGTAAGGTAAGCGCCATTTTTGGGGGAAATAGCTGATAAATCTTATTTCCTTATTCCATTTGTCACACCATAATTTCTCTTACAACTTAAGTATACACTCTTTTTACTTAAAAGTGATAGTCAAAGTCTATCAAGCATATGTCAATACTAACCTATCCATTTCTTTTACAACTTAATTATACCACGTTATTAAAAAATATGAGTCGTTATAAGCAACCTGTATATCCTTTACCTGCATCACACCCTTTCAAAGAGTAATTTAGCATTACTATTCTAATTGACAAAAGTTGGAAAAGTAACAGGTAATCCACAAAGTTTGCAGAAAGTGCTTATAAACGTTGCTGTGTGGGCATCTAAAGGGGGTAAAAGTGTGGAAAGTAGGATGGCAAAAAAGTGTGCAATTTGCTCACGAGCAAAATACATGCCGTAAACGGCTTAGTATCAGTAGTTGTAAGCGCAAACATGGCCTATTTGGCATGTACAATAGTATTACTTATCTACACATGCAAAACCAGCAAGCTGTCTTTGATGTCTAGAACGTACAATTGTTTTAGCAAGGGTTACAAGTGTCTACACATGTTTTCCATGGTCAATCAGTGTCACTCTGGCTTCGCCTTCGTTCCACAAGAATTGAAAAGTTTAACAAAAGTTGACATGGACGACTGACGGTTTTTGTCAGTTGGTTATGTCAAGGTATCCAGCAACCATGCTGGCGAGGGGAGACACCGGTTTTTGGTGTCGGGGGCGAGTAGCCCCAATACTTAACTGGTAACTTAATAGTAAACTAGCTGATAACTTAATAGCATTACTTAACTCCATTCAGCCATCGCTACGCTCTAGCTTCATTAACAGTAAGCAACCTTTGCATTCTGAATACTTAGCAAGGGTAGTAATAGAAGCAATTAGCAAAGAACGCTAATTGGGGCTACTCGCCCCACACCAAAAACCGGTGTTTCCCTCGTAAGCTGTATCAGCTTAAGCATCTGACTAAGCAAAGAACGCTTAACCACTTTAAAAAGTCTAAAAGATTAAGATCATTAAGGTCAAAACCATGCACCCGTTGCAACCTAAGCATTACTAACTCCATTCAGCCATCGCTACGCTCTAGCTTCATTAACATTCAGGATAAGGCCTTGTAACTAGGCTAAAGAGACATAGCAATTTCAAAATGGAAAAGAGTTACAAGTGTTCATCAGTGTTAAAAAAGTGTCAGCAAGGGTTTACTTTATTCCAATCAGTGTTAACAAGTGTCTACCGTGTTTATAGCAATTTCAAAATGGAAATAAGGGTTAAAAGATTGAGTACGCCTTGTGAATATTTGAGCATTATATCCTTTATTGTCTACTTTTTAAAACGCAAGTTATGCTCGTCTATTCCACTTTAGATACACGATGTATAATTGTGCCAACCTGTAACAGAATTGCTTAGAGAGCCAATATGAGCCTTCTAGGGGTACTGTAGAAGCTGATGGCCTCTTCTGTGCACACCAGTATGCCTCTTTGTTCCCCCTGTTAAACTTCATTAGTTACACCAGCAATGAAGTCCTACCCTGTTGGCTTCTTAATGCTCTAGTAACCCCTTTGCCTACAATGACACTAAGGGAGCACTAGGACGGCTTAGAGAGCTAATATGAGCCTTCTATGGGTATCCCATGGTGTCTAATTCAAATCACAATGGTGCCCACTTTCCAATCAGGTGTAACAGGCAGACACTCTTGTGATGCTCACTATTAGGCCATATAAGGAAGTATGGAAGAATAGGTACAATTACACATGCTGGGTACTAAAGGCGCTTAGAGAGCAAGTGTGAGCCTTCTAGGGGCACGTGGTAGTTAATTAGCTTGTGCATAGGGGAATGAATCACAGCCAGCTCACTTAATGTGCTAGCTAACACGCTATTGAACACCTAGGTGGCAAATTGGTATAGCTACTTTTAGGGCACAAAAATAGCCCTACCACATTAGGTAAGGCTAACATGCCTGCTGACGTTATTTTATTTTCTAAATCATATGTGATCTCATGTTATCTAGGTGCTGAATAAAATGTTGAAAATAGCCATGAAACAAGCAACTTTTTCAGCTATTTGAAACACCATTCAGGCCCCTAAACCAGTAAATACAGTAATGAAACCATAGTTAAATAACTAGATGCGCGGTTCCACCCTACTTCAGATAGACCGAATCTACCTGCAGCTTTGTCATTTGGTTCGAAAACGCCAATCACATTCACCACCATCAGGCTTACACTATCCCTGACTCGCTTGGGTTTGGTACAAATGCGACCCTTTTTCTCATCACCGATTCAATTTCCTTATTAGTATAGCATCGCGGCTAGGGGTGTCAAGCGGGTTTTCTGAAAAGGACCACGGCTTTTCCATCAAAACGATATAAAATACCCTGAAGTAACGTCTAATCACGTTATCGCTAATCACAAGTCATCTCGTGTCATTGACCAGATTGCTAAATCAACTTGCCGACCATGAAAACAATATGACTTTCGAAGCGTTCCTTCTATCTTCATACCTATTCTTGCCATGAGATTCATCGATTTTAGATTGTCAAATGTATGTCTCGCATACAAGCGCTCACCTTCAAGTTCAGTAAAGAAGATGTCACGTAATTTGATTGCAGCTTCAGTTGCATATCCATGCCCTTCAAATTTTTTATTGAGTACATAACTTAACTCTGCCGATTTGTTACGATCGTCTAAGTTTAAGAAATAGATTGTACCAATCAACTTTTCATTCAAAAAAATGCCATATTTGCCAAGCCCATTCTCTATAAATATTTTTTGAATGATGTCTTTTGTATCTTGCAAACTCTTATTGGTTTCAAACACATAATAGGCATTCTCCGGATTACTTGCATACTCGAACATGTCAGGCGCATCGTCAATCGTAACCGGTGCCAACACAAGCCTTTTTGTTTGATAGGCATGTTTTAATTTTTCGCGCATCGGCTTACCTCTTTCCTATCCACATAAAAAAAATAAAAGACATAAACATACTCCGCTCTCGATGTAAATCAGACCGTTCTGAAAAGACGGTTTGGTTTAGCGATAACGATAAATCAATACTGAAAAGAAATATGAAATCACATATAAACAGGCAACGGCAGCAACGGCGACAAGAAACAATGAAGCTTTGTTTTGGCTCATCAAGAAAGCCTGTAGTTTCGCGGACCGGATCCGCGGTAGGATTGCCATAAGAAGAAGGATAATGATGAAAATAAACATCAGGCCGCTTTGTGAAAAAGCGTACATAGCCGGAAGTAAGATAATGCCAAAAACAGAACATACAACAAAAATGATCGCGGTTATCCCAAATAACTGCATCGGTGACGTTTTCGGTACGATAATCTCAATGATAAGGCTCATCACAAAGGCAAGAAATGATGTTGCAAAACAAGCGATCGCATAGAATACGTACCTAGAACCAACAATCTTGAATGGATTCAGGTGATAAGGCACTAAAAAATCTTTCCAGTGACTTTGATTATCAAGCTGAAAAAGCGTCTCAAGCGCAACAATGGCAAGCGCAGAAGAACTGAACACAAATAACTCGGCAATGTCTTTGTTAACGAAAACTGCAACCAGAAAAGCGCCAAACAAAGAAATCATGACGGGGAGTTTAAGGATTCGTTTCTTGACAATTATAAAGTCTTTAATGAGAAAGCCTGTCATTTAGTATCCCCCACTTCTTCGTGGCTAGCAACCAAAAGTGACTTAAGAACAGCCTCGTCTGTTTCTGGGGTTAAACTGAAGTCTGTTGTGATGCTGCCATTTGTTAGAACCACAAACCGATTACACAGCTGGATGACATCATCTAAAATATGTGTTACGAGAATAATGCTGGCACCGGTTTGATTTTGATAAGCTTTTATTTCATTCAGTATTTCAATCCGAGTCAGTGGGTCAATCCCGCTGGTAATTTCATCAAGAATCACCAAATCGCCGTTCATCGATAAACAGACTGCCAAGCCAAGTTTGGTTTTTGTACCTTTAGAGAGATCAATAAAATTAGTTTGCTTGGGGATTTTTAGTTTATCGATATATTGTCTATATTTTTCACGATCCCAGCGTTTAAAGATTTTGGGAAAAATATAGTCAATGTCTTTAGCTGACAAGCTTTCCGGAATGTAACCATCATCAAATGCCATAGAAATCGCAGTGCCTTTTTTAATGAAGACCGTTCCCGAAGTTGGCTTGAGAATGCCGATAATCGTTTTTAATAGCGTTGTTTTCCCAGCACCATTACTACCGATCACGCCTAGAACATCACCAGCGTTAATGCTTAAGTTAACATCTTTAAGCGAAAAATGTCCAATCTCAACCGAAAGCGCCTTTAGCATCAGAATATAATTAGCATGCTGTTTCCCTTTGCTGCTGTTCATAGAACTAGCCTCTTCTGTCATAGAAATTGGCGATGAAAAGAATAGCCAGTGTTACGGTCATTGTTCCAAGCGTCGCAGTACTGCCAAATCCCGCCTTTACAATGACTAAGATGTCTACAATGATACTAATAGCTATGATTATCTTAAAGAAGGTTTTCAAAGTAAAAAGCCTCTTTTCACACGTGGATGATGGTCCAGTAAGCCTCTAATAATAGAAATTTTTTGGTGAAGTTTGTATCTTTTAAAGATGCGTGTTCCGGCTTGACATGAACCTTATTTCGTTTTTATTGACGTACATTTAATTGCTGGCATGATAGGAATAGTTTTATCTTATCACTGCTGTGTAAAATAAATGTATACAATCGGTTAAATTTTAGCGCGATCATTTACACGCTAGAATTGACTTAAATCAAGCACGCGAATAGCTCCCTAAACATAAAAGCGACCGTAACGCCAAGGTATGGCGTACGGTCGCTTCTGTGCGGTTCCATTTATTTAGAAAGCTCAAATTCACCCACCGCTTGGTCATTCGGCCAAAAGCTATTCCCATCAAGTTCACACTTTCCATGACTTGCCGGAGTTTGGAACGAATGTGACCCTTTTCTCATCACCAAATTAATTTTCTTTGCTAGATTGGCCTTAAGGTTGCTTGTATCAATTCACGCCTGACACTAAGTCGATACGTTCTTTACTGTTATTCCAAAGTTCTTGTGGCGTATAGCTGTCCTTTTCAAATAGAATGACGGAACCATCCTTTTCGATGCGGGCATTTGAACCGAGCCACTGCCATGTCGGAGGCAAAATCAAGTCAACCCGTTTGCCTTTACCTTTTTTAAGTGACCAAGCCGAAATATAATCCTCAATATAATGTGATCGCAGGTATCTGGTTTGCCCATTATCAAACTCGATTGCTAATATATTTGCCGCCATCCAGACTTTGACCGCCTTTGGCAGTGATTCACCCATTATTAAAATCCCCCTCTCACAAAAATTGATTAAGTGATTATTGTCTTCGGTTAAAGTTGTCACTATTTCCGCAAGAAGCATCACCTCAAACGTGTAACCGCTTACTTATAACTTAGCACACAGAGAAATAAAAACAATCAGTTAAATCAATTAAATATGTGGACGATCATTATTGGAGGAATCCTCTGACTTTGTACGATCCGGCAACCGATCCTGCCAATGATTCATTTGATCGATAAACCGCTTAGCTTTTGGCGTCACCCCGACCATATCTACGTAAATAACATCAAGAATTCGCTTGAGTTCGGCTTTGGTCGCGGGCTTTACATCAATTCGCTTGACTTGACTCAAATCAAGCGTACTGAACCGTCGCAGATAAAAAATGGCGCGCGGACTGGCATGGAGTCGATGCGGGTCCTTGTCCCAATGTTGCTGACACAATAAGCCGCCATAGCTTTCCGAAAAATCCAGTGGCAAATCAGTGCGGCCGTCGATGACACAGCCGCGCCAATTGGGTTCAACACCGTAAGCTTTAAGCATTTGCACTTCAACCACATTGGCGATAATTTGCGGGTCAAGGCCGGTGTCAATCAAATGCAAGGCTTGTTTGACTTGTTTGAACCAAAATCCGACTGGCCGCCCGTCTGGAAAGGCTAAATCGAGCAAGCCGAAGATGTAGGCTGCATAGGCGTTCAAGGTAATATCATTGGAGATTTGTCGATACTGCGTCGGATTCTTTATAGCGGACAAGTAGGACAGTCCAGAATCGCGGACCTCACCAATATAATCCGCATGCGTAAAGGGCAAAATGCCAGCAGCTAAAGTAAAACCGGGCTTGCGGGCCCGGTTTACCAGAAACATTTTTTTACCGAACTGATCCGTCAAAATTTTGACCAGCATATCGGATTCACGATAATTTTGACGGGACATCACCAGCCCCTCAAAGGTTTGTGTTTGTTTGACCATTAACGCAGATCCTTCATGTTATAACCTAATGATTTAAGATAAGCATTGTTGTCGCGCCAGTTCTTTTGAACCCGGACCCATAGTTTTAAGTTAACTTTATCGCCAAGCAGGTTTTCGATATCGCGACGGGCGCGGATACCGATTTGTTTGAGCATTTGTCCGCCGCGGCCGATGATAATGCCTTTTTGACTATCACGTTCAACGATAATGTACGCTTCAATTTGCAGTTTGCCGCCTTCACGGTCCTTCATGCGCTCTACCTGCACCGCGACAGCATGCGGCACCTCATCACGGGTTAATTCAAGGATTTTTTCCCGGATCAGCTCACCGACAACGAAATATTCAGGATGGTCTGTTAGCTGATCTTCCGGATAATACTGCGGTCCCTCTGGTAATGTGGCCGTCAGCGAATTCAGCAACTCGTCCACATTATTCCCCATCGTGGCACTAATCGGGAAGACTTGTGCAAAATGATAATCATGCTGATAGCTTTCAATCAGCGGCAATAAATCATCCGGTTTAACCAAGTCGATTTTGTTTAAAATCAAATAAACCGGCTTCTTCACTTCAGCAAGCTGGCGCAAGATATACGCATCCCCTGCCCCTTTTTGCTCATCCGCTGCGACCATGAACAAAATAGCATCGACTTGATTAAGCGTCGATAACGCGGCCTTATCCATGTAATCATCCAGCTCGTTTTTAGGTTTGTGAATGCCCGGCGTATCCACAAAAACGATTTGGGCATCAGGGGTAGTGTAAATCCCGTTAATTTTGTTGCGGGTTGTCTGCGCTTTTGGCGACATGATGGCAATCTTTTCCCCTAAAATACGGTTCATGAAGGTTGATTTGCCGACGTTTGGCCGCCCGATGATCGCGACAAAACCAGAATGGTGTTCACTCAAGCCTGTAAGTCTCCTTTCGAAAAAGCGCCTGGCAACAATGCCTGCGGGGTCGTTTGAACCGTTTCGCCGCGCACATTGGTCAAGGTAATAACCGCATCGGCCGCAAAAAATTCACTGATAACTTGCCGACACGCCCCACAAGGCGCTACCGGTCCTTTTGTATCAGCAATGACCAACAACTCATCCAACTGAGTGTACCCGGCGCTCACAGCTGCAAAAATCGCACTCCGCTCGGCACAATTGCTCAACCCGTAACTGGCATTTTCGATATTTGCCCCGGAAAAAATCCGCTCACCCACGCGAACAGCTGCACCCACGGCAAAGTGCGAATAAGGAACATAGGCATTCTCACGTGCGGCTAAGGCTGCGGTACGTAAAACTGACAACATTCACCAACTCCTCAAAAGCGCTAACAGCGGCGGTCCAAAAACATAAATGCCGGCAACTACCGCAATCAGAGAAACGATCAACACGGCACCGGCGCTCATGTCTTTAATTTTCTTTGCCCGCAGATCGTAATGCTCGCCAATAATGAAATCGACCATATTCTCAACAATCGTATTCAGCAGTTCGCCTAAAAATACCAACAAAATCGCCAAAATCAAAACGAACCAAGAAAATGGCGGCACTTTTAACCAGATCCCGGCAATAATGACCAACGTTGCACTGACAAATTCGCGTTTGAAATTGTTCTCATCGACAAAAAAGACGCGCAGCCCATCGAGCGCGTGGCGGGCGCTTTGAATAAAATGCTTGTTTTTGCCGATTTGCTTATCGGGTAAGGCCATAAGCAGTCAGAATTTTCTTTTGCAGCGGAATCATCACGGCTTCATCTTCCGGTTTAATATGATCATACCCGTTTAGATGCAAGAAACCGTGAACCACCGTATACCCCAGCTCGCGCTCAAAGCTGTGGCCGTATTCTTTGGCATGGCGCCGAACAGTCAACGGATCAATGAATAAGTCACCAATATTTTTTGCCATGCCAGGCAGCAGTGGCAAGTCATCCTCGCCATCTTCAATTGCAAAACTAATCACATCAGTCGCGCGATCAGTATCGCGATATTCCCGGTTAATCTTTTGAATCGCATCATCCCCAACAATGGTAATCGACATTTCGGTATCATTAGGTAACGCCAACTGTTGCCCACAAAAAGCAACCAACTTCTGGATCAGCTCATGATGCTGGTCATCCAGCAAGTGATCATCATCGTAAAATTCTAAATCCATTGTTTACTCCTTCGTTTGCTTTTGCAGCTGTAAATCATGTTTGCCATAAGCTTCGATAATCTTGGCGACAACTGGGTGGCGCACAACATCCTGTGCGGAAAATTGCGTGAAGGCAATATGACTAATCCCTTTTAATAACTGTTCCGCTTGCAATAAGCCACTTTTGGCATTATGCGGCAAGTCAATTTGCGTCACATCACCATTGACAATCATTTTCGAGCCAAAGCCCAGGCGCGTCAGAAACATTTTCATCTGGGCCTGAGTCGTATTCTGGGCTTCATCCAAAATCGCAAACGCATTGTCCAACGTACGACCACGCATATACGCTAATGGCGCAATTTCGATGACGCCGCGATCCATTAGGCGATCGGTGTGTTCTTTCCCCAAAACGGCATATAAAGCGTCATAAACCGGACGCAAATAAGGATCAACCTTTTCCTTGAGATCACCAGGGAGAAAGCCAAGACTTTCGCCTGCTTCCACGGCCGGACGCGTCAAAATAATCCGCTCGACTTGGCCGGCCTTCATGGCTGCAACTGCCATCACCACGGCGAGAAAAGTTTTCCCGGTACCGGCTGGGCCAATGCCAAAAGTAATATCGTTGTGTTTGATGGCATCAACATATTGACGCTGGCCAAAATTCTTAATCCGAATCGGTTGCCCCTTGGCGTCGCGTAACAAGGTCTCACTATACATATCCGCAAAATATTCGAGTGTACCCCGTTTTGCCATTGCAACCGCACTAGCAATATCCTGAGGTGACAGTTTGATGCCTTGTGCTAATAACTTAGTTGCCGCCTCAAGCAGCTGTAGTGTCAAGCTGACCGCTTCGGTTTCGCCGCTGATGCGTAATTCGTCCCCAAACGGCGAAATCCGGACGTTCAGGCCTTCTTCAATTAACGTTAAATTCGCGTCATTAATCCCAACTAGGTTAATTGCCATATCAGGATTACTAAACCGGAAAATTTTCTCTGAGGTTTCCTGTGCCAAATATTGGCCCCCTAACAAATAATTTAAGCATTGAATGATGGTCTTAGTTTAGCATATTTTTAAAGTAGCGTCAGAATCGTTTAAACGGACGTAAGTGTCAACTTTTTCTCGGTTCTACTCTAATTAAGTGATTTCCGTTACTCCGAGCTGGCTCCGCGGTGACTGGGCTGGAACGTGGTGGGCACGACTTCGAACCCGCAAAGACCGCGGTTTCGAAGCTCGGCCTTGGTCTAAAGCGGAGCCGCTTAAGACCAATTTCACCACTGAGCCCGCCACCACTCCGCCAGCTCTTGCTTTCTATCTTAGTAATCGAACAAGGTGACTCATGATGCTTCAACACCATCAACATCAAGCTGCATTTAAAATTGTTAAACCTGTTTGTTTAGGTTGAAACTGGCGTCAAACTGCTTGGCAATTTTACTAACGACAACCATTCATGCTTTAAACAACAGGGTTCAAATTGCCTCAAATGCCTAAACTTCAAAAGTTGATCTGCACGCCGGACTCTCGACAGAATTGCCTATGGTTACACAATAAAAAAGCCGGTGCTAACACCGGCTTTGTCGTTAACTAAGTTTTTCTTTAACCACGCTGCTGACAAGTGCACCATCAGCTTGGCCCTTGACCTTGGGCATCAGCGTCTTCATAACCTTACCAAAGTCTTGCTTGCCAGTTGCACCGACTTCTTTGATTGTTGCATCAACGATATCGGCGACCTGATCTTTGCTCAACTGGGCTGGTAGAAAACGTTCCACAACCTTGATTTCAGCTTCGGTTGCCTCAACAAGATCAGAACGACCGCCTTTTTTAAATTCAGAAACGCTTTCCTTGCGCTGCTTTAGTTCAGTTGCAAGAACGCTTTTTTCTTCATCTTCCGAAAGGTCGTGGCCGAGTTTGATCTTCTCATTGACCAAGGCTGTCTTCAACATCCGGACAACGCTCAACGTCACTTTGTCCTTGGCTAACATGCTTTGCTTCATCTGAGCATTAAGCTCATCCATTAAAGCCACTATTCACCAAGTCCTTTATTAATACTTCTTGCGTTTACGCGCTGCTTCTGACTTCAGCTTGCGGCGTACGCTAGGCTTCTCGTAGAATTCACGCTTGCGGTATTCAGCGAGTGTACCCGACTTGGATACAGTGCGCTTAAAGCGCCGAAGAGCGTCATCGAGAGATTCGTTTTTCTTAACAACTGTCTTAGCCATGTGATATCCCTCCCTCCGACACTTGTGTAACCACTGACGGATATCATAGCCAATAGTTCGTTTATTAGTATACAAAACTGTTAACCACGCGTCAATAAGCGATTTCAGATTTTTATATAAACAACCAATGTTATTGCTTAAGTTTCGCCGGTGAGCCGTCTTTTTCGATAAAATGGCACCGAAGCGTTTATGTCCTTACCTAATAGGCTTGGCTACACGTTCACAAATAAATTATGCTATGATAGCGTTATCTAAGGTAGCGAGGTGGCATTATGACCCAAGAACTGAATTTATATATTATGTCAGATTCGGTTGGTGAAACCGGGTTGCGACTTGCCCAAGCCGTTGCGGCCCAGTTTCCCGAATTTGAAGCACATTATGTCCGTTTTCCTTTTATCCACACCAAAGAGAAGATCTATAGCGCCATTGATGAAGCCAAGAAGGAAAATGCATTGGCAATCATGACGTTTGTTACAGACGGTTTTGCCCAACTAGCAACGCATTATGCTAAAGATCAAGGGGTCATTGCGATTGACGTAATGTCACCGATTTTGAGCGGCATTAAGTCGATTACGCATGAAGAACCTAACCATGTTCCCGGCGCCGTCCATGATCTTAATGAGCGTTATTTCGATCGTATATCGGCGATGGAATTTGCCGTTTTGTATGATGATGGTAAAGATCCCAAGGGTTTTCTGGAAGCCGATATTGTATTGCTGGGGGTTTCGCGGACAAGCAAAACCCCGCTTTCCTTATTCTTGGCCAATCGTAACTTGAAAGTCGCCAATTTGCCCTTGGTTCCCAATGCCCACATTCCCGAAGAAATCTGGCAGGTTGATCCGAAAAAAATTGTCGGGTTAACCACTGATGCATCGGTCCTAATGGAATTTCGGCGGCAGCGGATGATTCAATATGGTTTGAATCCGGACACAGCCTATTCAGCCCGCGATCAGGTTAATCAGGAGCTTAAATTTGCCGAAGATCTATACAAAAAAATCGGCTGCATGGTGATTAACACCGCACACCGATCAATTGAAGAAACAGCAACCTTGATTTTGGAGCATATGGGTCTTGATGAATTCGACAATACCGAGACGCATTAAGCCATCAACTTGCGTAATTCTTCTGGTTGGAAATGACCCGTTTTAAGCCATTTAATTTCTGCCCCGTATGGTGGGACCTGATGCTTTTTATCAGGGCCGACATACGGGGTTTCGAGTATCTTGGGTAACTTTTCAAGTGCTGGATGGTGCGCAATTCGATTTAAGGCCTCAAAGCCAATGGCGCCAAAGCCAATATTTGCATGGCGATCTTTATGGCTGCCTTGCGGGTTCTTGGAGTCATTAACATGAATGACGCTAAGCCGATCAATGCCGATGATGTGATCAAATTCATTCAACACGCCATCAAAATCGTCCTTTACATCATAGCCGGCATCGTTCGTGTGACAGGTGTCAAAAGTGACCCGAAGCTTGTCATTATAGGTCACGCCATCGATAATCGCGGCCAGCTCTTCAAATGAACGGCCAATTTCAGTGCCTTTTCCCGCCATGGTTTCAAGCGCAATCGTGACATGTTGGTTAGGATCAATAATGCGATTTAAGCCCTTAACAATTTGAGCAATCGCCGCTTCAGGACCGGCACCAACATGCGCGCCGGGGTGAAACGGCATCGTATACGCATGTAGTGCATCAGCTCGGGCAACTTCTTCTTGCATGAATTGAACGGCAAATTCGAAGTTGGCCGGCTTTTTAGTGTTCCCAAGATTCACAATATAAGGAGCATGGATGACCGGGTGACTAATATCATCTTTAGCCATCGCTGCCAAGCCTTCAGGAATTCTCATCTCGCTAGTTGGCTTACGGCGCGTATTTTGGGGCGCACCGGTATAAAATTGCAGCGTGTTGGCCTCATAACTTGCAGCTTCCTCAACTGCGCCTAACAACATTTTCGTGCCCTTCATACTCACGTTGGCACCGATTAACATTAAACGACCTCCCTAATCAAGATAACCTTGAATTCAAACCGATCTGTATAACATCGGCCATGCTTACAATCAATTACTATTTTGATTCCGCCTAGTAAAGTGAGTTTTCAGCAAAAATCTTGCCGACTCCAAGCTTGTGTATGTTCGCTAATCCGTTTTAGGCTCGTAAAAATGCCCAAGTATTTTAACTGAATCAGTGATGGAAACAAACGCATACGGATCACTGTGACGCATCGCTTGTTCCAAATCGTACATCTCGGCCCGGGAAATAATGGTGAAAAGAATCGTCTTTTCTTCGTGATGAAAGGCGCCTTCTGCATCGTGCACAATCGTAATGCCGCGTCTTAACGAGCCTTGAATTTCTCGCACCACCTGCTTTGGCCGCGCCGTCACGATCATGACCTGCAACCGCTGCTGGCGAGTATACAGCGAGTCCATAACTCGGCCATTAATAAAAATTGCCAGCGCTGAATACAAAGCATGCGGCCAGTCATTCACGAACCCGGCAAAAAAGATAATGAGAACATTAAACATAATATTAATCGTTCCCACTGTGCGCCCGGTCCGTTTGCGCAATACAATGCCGAGAATATCAATCCCGCCAGTCGAAATATTATTACGTAACGCAAAGCCCGTCCCTAAGCCATTGACAACGGCACCGAAAATTCCGCAGACAATCGGGTCTTTTGTCAAAGGGGTCAAAACGCCTAGTACGCGAATCATAATGGTTGAAAAGATGACCGCCAAGAAAGTGAACAGGGTAAACCGGTGTCCAATGGCCTTCCATGCCAACACAAACAGCGGCACATTTAGGAAGAACAGTAACGTCCCAGTTGAAAACAAGTCAGTCGTTGCCAGCGAAAAAAACGGTAACGCGATATTAAAGTTAAACCACTTACGCACAATCGTTGCCAAAAGCTGAGCCGCGCCGGTGATACCACTGGCAAAAACGCCACCCGGCTCCCAAAACATGTTCAGCGCAACTGCCACACAAATGCTGTAAAAAAAGGCCGCAGACAACCGCGACCAATTTTGATGCCGACGAATTAGCCGATCAATTTCTTCCATTACCAAAACCGCTCCCTGTCACCCATTAATCATATCGTGATCAAGTATAACAAGGGCGGACAGGTAATGCTACTCCATTCTGTGACTATGAGCGCGTTTTCGCAGCAGTATCAGGCAGGCCTTGGTCCCAAGTCCTTATGTGCGGTCCCCGCGACTATGACCCCGTTTTGCAACCGCCCACGCCCAAAATCTTAACCATTGAGCGACACACAAATTCCAAGCTCTGGCATGCGCCAATGAATCGGTGCAAAGTCAGACGGAACTTGACCTCACTATTCAGACAAGCTTTATTGATTATTAAAGTTTACTTATCAAATAACTGCCGATACTTACCGTAACCTTCTTCTTCCAGCTTAGCCACCGGAATAAAGCGCAGTGCAGCTGAATTAATGCAGTAGCGTAACCCACCTTCTGCAGCCGGACCATCCGTAAACACGTGACCGAGGTGCGAGGCGGCTTGCGGGCTTCGCACCTCAACCCGTTCCATGCCAAAGCTTTGATCACGATGCTCGGCCAATTTGGCAATGGGTTTGGTAAATGAGGGCCAGCCACATCCGGCGTCATATTTATCTTGTGACGAAAACAGCGGTTCACCACTCACAACATCTACATAAATGCCATCTTCATAAAAGTTGTCATATTGCCCCGTAAATGGGCGCTCCGTTGCGGCTTCCTGCGTCACCGCGTAAGCTTCTGGTGACAACTGTTTTTTCAATTCGGCTTTTGATGGCCGATTTATTTTATCAGACATAAAAAAACACCTCCACGACTATTGATTATAGCCGGAGATGTTTCGATTGTCAGCAATTAAATTGTTTGACGTTAAAAGTATCCATTTACTCGGTTAGGTTCTCGTCGCCTTCGTGTTCTTTTTCCGGATCAACATCAGGGCGAACTTCAATCCCTAAATCTTTAAGCTGAATGTCAGCTACCGGAGATGGTGCACTTGTCATTGGTTCGCTGGCCTTACTGTTCTTCGGAAAGGCAATGACATCACGAATATTGTCGCGACCCGTCAGCAACATGGTAAACCGATCCAGCCCGATTGCCAAACCACCATGCGGCGGAAAACCGTAATCAAGCGCGTTGAGCAGGAAGCCGAAACTCTTTTGCGCACGCTCAGGGGTGAAGCCAAGTGCCTTGAGCATTTTTTCCTGAATGTCGCGGTTGTGAATACGAATTGATCCACCGCCTAGTTCATAACCATTCAGTACAATATCATAACTTTGCGCATGTGCCGCGTGCGGATCGGTGTCGAGCAAATGCACGTCCTCTTCATTTGGCATCGTAAATGGATGGTGCGCCGGAACCCAGCGTTGAATGCCTTCATCATATTCAAACAGCGGCCAGTCAACCACCCAGCAGAATCGGAATTCCTTTTCATCAATCAAGCCGAGATCGTGACCAAAATGGGTTCTGAGATAACCCAAGGCATCAGCGACGACTTTTGCTTTATCGGCTACAAACAAGACTAAATCGCCAGTGTGGGCACCCACAGCCTGAGTTAATGCTGCGCCATCACCAAAGAACTTCGCAATCGGTCCGCTAATGCCATCGTCTGTTACCTTCAACCAAGCCAGACCCTTAGCACCAAAACGTTTAATGTAATCTTGTTGGGCGTCGATCATTTTGCGCGAATACTTGGCTGCCCCGCCAGGCAATACAATGGCGCGAACCTGGCCGCCATTTTGAACCGCTCCGGCAAACACCTTGAAGTCTGAGTCTTTCACCAAATCAGAAACATCTTGAATCTGCATGTCAAACCGCAAATCAGGCTTGTCAGATCCATACTTGTCCATCGCTTCTTGCCAGGTGATCCGCTGAAACGGTAAGTCAACGTCAATCCCTTTAACATCGTGCATCACCTGCGCGATTAAGCCTTCCGTGATATCCTGAATTTCTTCAGCGGAAAGGAAGCTGGTTTCAAGGTCAATCTGCGTAAACTCCGGTTGCCGATCGCCACGCAAGTCTTCATCACGGAAGCAGCGCGCAATCTGATAATACCGATCAAATCCGGCTCCCATCAATAATTGCTTGAACAGCTGTGGGGATTGCGGCAAGGCGTAAAAACTGCCTGGGTACACCCGCGATGGCACCAGATAGTCCCGGGCCCCTTCTGGCGTGCTAGCCGTCAAAGTCGGCGTTTCGACGTCAATAAAACCATTGTCATCCAAATAGTGATGCACACTCCGCATGATATGAGCGCGGGTGAAAATGTTCTTTTGCATTTCCGGGCGACGTAAATCAAGATAGCGATACTTTAACTTGGTTTCTTCAGTAACGGCCACGTTGTCTTCAATATAAAATGGCGGCGTCTTGGCTTTGTTCAAAATTGTGATATCGTGCACTTCAACTTCAATATCACCGGTCTTCATTTCCGGATTTACCGCTTGTGGTTTACGCTTTTTTACGACGCCTTGAACTTCAACGACATATTCGGAACGTACCGAATTAGCTACTGTCAGTGCATCACGATCAATTGCTTCGGAAAAGACTAGTTGAACAATGCCTTCACGGTCACGCAAGTCAATAAAGATCAAGCTACCTAAACTGCGCCGCTTTTGTACCCATCCTTTTAGTGTGACTTCCTGATCAAGATAGTCGGTATTGACGTCACCGGCATAACAGGTGCGTTTACTCATATTATTTTGCCTCCGTTACTTGTGTATAAATTTTACTAAAGTCTGCCAATACATCGGCTTGAGGAAAGGCCTTCTGCTGGCCGGTCGCCATATTTTTAACTTGCACGGTTCCCGCTTCTCGTTCGCTTTCCCCGATCGTCAACACTAATTTCGCGTTGGCTTTGTTGGCAGCTTTGAACTGTCCCTTGGCTTTACGGCCCATGTAATCCATCTCACCTGTAAAGCCTTGTTGCCGAAGCGCGGTTAACATCTGTAAAGCTTCCTGATCCGCACCTTGGTCGATGGTGACGATGTAGGCATCCGGCTGTACCGGCTGCTGGTCACCTTGCATGAGTAACATCAAGCGCTCAACCCCCATGGCAAATCCGATCCCGGGGGTTTCCGGCCCGCCAAGTTCCTCAACCAAGCCGTTATACCGTCCGCCTGCCAAGATCGTGGTATACCCGCCGCCAAAGACCTTATCATCCGACATCACTTCAAAAATGGTGTGATTGTAATAATCCAAGCCGCGAACCATTGTCGCATCCACTTCAAATTCAATGCCTAAACCTGTGAGCAGACTTTTAACCCGATCAAAATGCTGTTGCGCTTCCGGAGTCAAATAATCAAGAATCGACGGCGCATCCGCTACTATTTCCTGGTCATGTTTGTCTTTGCTATCAAGAATACGAAGCGGATTTTTAACCAGCCGAACTTTGGAATCTTCTGAAAGTTCATCTTTAAACGGCGTCAGATAGTCGACCAATGCCGCATGAAAAGCCTTGCGCGTTGCCGGATCGCCCAAAGAATTAATCACAAACTTAAGGTGTTTGGCGCCTAACGCTTCTAGCAACTGTTTTGCTAACGCTAGTGTTTCTGCATCTAAAACCGGCGAATCACTCCCAAAAGCTTCGACGCCGATTTGATGGAATTGGCGTTGGCGGCCACTTTGCGGACGTTCATAGCGAAACATCGGACCCATATAGTAGACCTTGTATGGCTTCGCGTATTCAGGTCCGTACAGTTTGTTTTCAACATAGGCCCGAACCACGCCGGCAGTACCTTCTGGGCGCAATGCCATCATGCGATCGCCTTTGTCTTCGAAGGTGTACATTTCTTTGGTCACAATATCACTGGTATCGCCTACACTGCGCGAAAAAACGTCAACATTTTCAAAAATCGGGGTGCGGATTTCGCGGTACTGGTATTGGGCAAAAATTTTGCGGGCAACAGCTTCAACCTGCTGCCAACGTTCACTTTGGCCAGGTAAAATATCGGCTGTGCCTTTTGGACGTTGATAATTCATGAGGTGCCTCCTGTAGTCTTAAGACTGTGATGGATGGTGATTGAGGGTGTTCGGAAACTTGGTGGTAGATCGTTGTGATGCTTGTTGGGCTCGGCAGGCGAGTATGTATGACACATTCGCTGATACTGCTGCGAAAACGCGCTCACAGTCGCAGAAACCTCCATATAAGGACCTTGAACCCAAATGGCTAAAACCCAGCCATTTGGGTTCAAGGCCACTTATGTTCCGGTTTCTAAGCGCTCCTGTTCGCGCTCTAAAAAAATGCACCCCTCGATTGCTCGAAGGGTGCGGACACGGTACCACCTTGTGTTTTACTTTGCCATAACGGTGGCGTTCCGGAACTTGATCACCTCAGGAGTGTCTTTTCGATCGGTCCCGGCTTTCACCATCTCCGGGTCGCTTAAAATTGATCTATCCTACTCCGTCACAGGTCTTAGTTATTGGTTAAAGCATACGGTTTGCAGAAAGTTTTGTCAACGGCGTACGGCTAGATTTTTGAAGTGATGCATTTAGTTTTTCTAGCGGGGCAGGAACGCTTTTCGTAACTTACTGACTAAACAGCTAGCTCTAACCCAACCAAACTTGCAGCGCCAATCATCAGATAGCCGACACCGGTCAGAATACCGGTTGCTGTGGTTGCGACTGGTAAAATACCGCTGAGACCCGCGACGACAAAGAACAACAGCACGGTTACGATCAATTGCGTCCACTGTCCGGTCTTGGTAACAAACCCAAGCAACATCGCCACAACGGGTAACATCAACGCCCAACTTAGCAACGGCCAGGCCGTGACCCCAAGCCGTATACAGGTCGGCAACGCTAACAGAATTGAAAAACAGCCTGCTACCAGCAATGTCACGTTTAAATGTCGCTTTTCGGCAAAATTGATGGTCGTCAGCCAGGTAGCTAAACCGTTTCGCTGTTCCGGCCATCCTAATTGGCTGAAAAATAATAAGGCCCATAAATACGTGATTGGTAAAAGCGTACTCCGAAGACTTGAGGTCGGTGCGAGCCAGTTGGCGATCCATAAGCCAGCAAGAATCAACCACCAACCGACTGAACGAGATGCCAGCAATTGTTTCATTGCTTGACGCCATAATGCCGGCCAACTGAAGTGCTGAATCGAAACCGCATTAAAGATAGCCTCATTAGCATCCGCCTCAGGCAAAGTTATCCGTAAAGCAGAACGTTGGTGAGTCATTCTTCGTGCTAAAGGCCGCCGCTCCAAGAATAAGCCAGCCAAACCAACCAGCATTAAACTTAATAGGACTGAACCACCGATACATAACCATTGTGTTGAGGTTAACGTCAATGGCTGAAAGACTAAATCATGGGTACCGGCACGACTCAGATGGTCATTGCCCCCTAAAATCATCATGCTCGTCAAACGGTGGCCCGATTCAAGTGCCGATTGCTTGAATAATGCTTGTAACAAAACGATGCCGGAAAAGTCGATTACTTGTGCATACCATTTTGCCTCAATCATCATGGCATAACCGATGAAGAGTAGCATAATCAAAATGCTTGTACCGAACCGACCGCGTAAACCGGGAATCGTTTCACTGATCACAGCCAAGGCACTGATCAACCCTACGCCGGGAATGAGTATGGCAAAAGTCGCGATAAATTGACTTATGTGAAGGCCTTGACCAGGGTATTGAATGACCATCATAGCTAATGTGCCCATCATCACGAAAACCAAGATCGTTAGCAGCAAAAGGCAATTTGTCAGAAACTCTCCGGCGACATACCGGATTTTTTTAAACGGTCCGGTTAACAAAGCCGACAAAATGCCGCTTTCCCGATCCTGACTCATGCCTTGCCGTGCCAGTACCAAGCCAATGAAGGGAAAGAAAAACGTCAAGACCGCCACAACCCCGACCGGTGCCCACGTCGGGTTATTCGCCTGAGCAAAGTAATGCGGATCCAAAACCAAAACCCGAAAACTCCCGGTTTGCCGCGGTGCAAGCAACACTGCCGAAAACACGGCGAAAACTGCCAATAGCCGAAAAGAAAATTGGCGCGAACGTTGCCGATAGTCGGTTAAGATCATATGCATCATGCATCGGTCACCGCCTTAGCTTCAAAGTTGGCTAAGGTAGCGTCTTCCAAACTTGGTGTGACATTTTGAGCACCGCTGACTGGCGCCGTTTTAGCTATCTGCCGCACATGAATGCCGTCAGCTTGCTCTTGCATGTTGCTGATATTAGGACTACTCGGCAACGCAGCACTACGCGGGAGAACATACTCCCAAACGTGTCCGGCGGCTTTTTGGAGAAAATCTGCTGGCGTTCCCTGAAATTGAAACTGGCCGTCTTTGACGATGAGCAGGCGACTTGCAATGGCCTCGACATCTTGAATGATGTGGGTTGCGATCAGGACGATGCGATTTTGGGCCAACGTGCTTAACAGGTTACGTACTGCAATCCGCTCGACCGGATCTAAGCCCACGGTGGGTTCATCAACCATGATAATTTGGGGATCACCTAGCAAACTGGCGGTCAATCCCACTCGTTGCCGCATACCACCGGAATAATCCCGCAGCCGCGTCGGATTTTTGGGATCCAGATGCAGGGTTGCAAACAGATTTATTATCTGCTGATCAGCGTCTTGGGGCTTAATGCCTTTTAAAGCCGCAATGTAACGTAGGTAATCCAACGCGGTCACATTTGGTTGGTAAGGGACTTGTTGAGGCAAATAGCCCAATACCTGGCGTAACTTTCCGGGATGGGCTACCACATCAACATGATCAAGTTGGATGGAACCTGCATCGGGTTTTAGCTGAGTGGTCAATACTTTAAGCAACGTTGATTTTCCCGCTCCGTTTGGGCCCATGAGTCCGATAACACCACCTGACTCAAGCGTTGCCGTCATGCCATTTAAAACCTGCTTTTTCCCGAAATGCTTATGAATGTTTTCTATGTATAATCTCATTGAACCAACCTCCTGTCTCTAATATTATAATCTAACAATAATCCTATCATCATTCAAAGGTTCTAATCCAGGCTCCTACCAAAGTCTGATTTTCTGCTGTTAGTGGTGAAAGAGCCCAATTGTCATTGTTTCCAAAAATCAGCAGGTGTAAGCTGACTTTATGGGTAAGAACATGAGTATTTGATGAGGAGTGAGCGTTTTGTGGCAAGATGATCGCATTCAAGCGGCCTTGGATGGCCAAAATCCAATGGTCATGGCCGAACTTCCCGGCGGCTTTGCAGTTTTTGGCGATGTCCAGTTTCTACCGGGCTACAGCGTATTACTGCCAAAACGCGAAGTCGGCAGTTTAAATGAGCTGTCTAAAAGAGAACAAAGTCTATTTTTGCAAAGCATGGCAACTTTAGGCGATGGCATTTTGACGGCGTGTGAACCATTACGCGTCAATTACGACATTCTGGGCAATACGGATCATTTTTTACATGCCCATGTCTTCCCGCGCTACCAGTCGGAGGCGCCGGAACGTTTGGCCAAGCCAGTATGGTTGTATGACCCGAGTTATTGGGGTGATCCCCAGTACCAATATGAGCCCAGCCAGCATGATGCGATCCGTCAGCGCATTACCACCGCTTTGAAAACTACGAATTAAGCATCAGGTCGCTTTTCTTCCCCACCCTTTTGCCAGCGGGTTTGCTATAATAAACATAACGATTTTTCAGAATGGTGGGGCTTTGTCATGAAACATATCGGACAACTTAAGAAATGGCCGCTGGTGATCTTATTGGCGCTATTGTTTGGCGTTGGTGCCGCAACAACCAGTGTGATGGCCAACACCCAATACATGACAGTCAAAGCCGAGAGCGTCAATGTTCGGCTAGGTCCCGGCTTGGCATATGGCATCATGGGTCAGGTGAAATCCGGCAATGAATTGACCATTATCGGTTCCAAAAATTCCTGGTATCAAGTGCGCCTTGCCGGCAATAAAATCGGTTGGGTTGCTTCATGGTTAGTCGATCAAAGCGAAGCCGCGACCACGAGTGCGAAAGTTGCCACGGTGAATCAACCGGTTAACGTTCGCGAATATGCCAGCCAGGATGCCAAGCAGTTAGGAACGCTCAATGCCGGTGATAGTGTCAAGGTTGTGTATCAAGAAGGCGATTGGACCCAGATTGCCTATAATAATACGGCGGCATGGATCACTAGCAGCAGTGTCCAGCTCACTGGTCAGACAACTAATCTGGCGCAACCTGCCCAAGCCAATCTTACGCAAGCCAAAAGCGGAGCCGCATTGAAAGTTACCACCAATACCATAACTAACTTGCGCAATGCGGCGGGTATCAATGCTCCATCCGTCGAAAAGCTCGATAAAGGCACTGAATTGACCGTCACCAAACAACAAGACGATTGGTATCAAGTCACTGCCCCTGATGGCAAATCGGGTTATGTTGCCAGCTGGACCGTCACCGCCCCGAATAATGGTCAAACCCAAAAAGCGGCAACGAAACTATCCGAAGCCACGATTGTTCTGGATCCCGGACATGGTGGTACAGACACGGGTGCGCCGGCTAACAATAATCATGATTACGAAAAAACTTATACCCTGAAAACGGCCGAACTCGTTGCCAATGCTTTGCGGGCTGCCGGTGCTAACGTTATCATGACGCGGACAACTGACACCTTTGTCGACCTTGCGCCACGTCCGACAACCGCTAACAATGCCCATGCCGACGCGTTTATCTCCTTCCATTTTGACTCCAGCCCGTCCAAAAACTCAGCCTCCGGGTTCACCACTTACTACTACAGCAGCAAAAAGGATCTCGCCTTGGCTAAGGCGGTTAACAACGCTTTTGATGACTTACCACTAGAAAATCGTGGGGTTGCATTTGGTAACTATGAAGTTCTGCGCGATAATAAACAGCCGGCGATTCTGAATGAAATGGGTTATATCAATAACGACAAAGACTTTAAGTATATTAAAAACCCAACATATCAATCTAAAATTGCGACGGATATTGTTAACGGTTTAAATGCTTACTTTAAAGCCGGTCATCATCAATAATCGGCGGAAAGTTTGCCGCGGCAAAAGCGCAAATCGAATATAAAGAGCCGCTCAATCAGGCATGAAAAATTGCTGATTGAGCGGCTCTTTATTTGAATTTTTTACTTGCGGAACAACGGCGGAATTTCAATTAAATGATCGACTTGATAATCTGCCTGTGGTGCTGCATTGAGGCCGTCCACATTAAAGTAGATCGTTTTAACATCAGCGTTGATACCGGCATCCACATCAAGCGAGCGATCACCTATCATCGCCGTTACCGCGGGATTGAGTTGGAAGCGCCGAAGTAAATATTGAATCGCATCAGGTGCTGGCTTACGCGGTAACTTCAAATCGGCATCCACCCCGCCAAGAAATAAGGTGTCAGCTTGATCGTGAGCCAAAATTTCCCAGGCACTACGATCACGATGCGTTAAAAGCAGATTGTGTCCACCTTGAGCTTTGATGGCTTTCAATACAGCCAGCGCTTCAGGATATGGATGAATATCCTGAAGATACGCCCGTGCCCGCTGATGATAATCCGCCTCTAAGTCAGCAACGGATCGACCTACTTGTTGCCCAAAGCAGGTTAAAAATTGTTTGATTGATGTTTCTTTCACTTGGCGATAGAGCGTCTTTGGTTCAATCTGACCGCCATTAGCCGTTACCAACGCCGCTAACGCCTTCATCATCCCGGGATAAGAATCATACAAAGTGCCGTCAAAATCCCAAATTGCGTTAACTAACATTACTTCGCCTCCGTATCAAATAAAATCGTCACCGGACCATCATTAGTAAGACTCACCTGCATATCGCCACCAAATTCGCCAGTTGCGACCATCACGCCTAAATCACGAAGCTTGGCATTAAAGGCGTCATAAAGTTGTTCCCCTAAAGCCGGCTTGGCAGCACCCGTAAAGCTGGGGCGATTACCGTGACGTGTGTCTGCATACAGTGTGAATTGCGATATTGATAGGACTTGCCCGCCGACATCTGCTAGTGCCAAGTTCATTTTGCCGGCATCATCGCTGAAAACCCGCAATTTACTGATTTTTTCGGCGAGATAGTCACTATCTGCTGATGTGTCTTCAGGCCCGACACCAAGTAAAACCACAAACCCATGATCAATGGCACCGACTGTCTGACCGGCAATCGTAACTTTAGCTGCAAGGCTGCGTTGTACCACTGCGCGCATATACTTTTCTCCTTTATTTATCAAATCTTGTTTGTGAATGCTGCTGGCATAAAAAGACAGCACCGGATCGTGATCATTGAGATCTGTGTCTTTCTGATCACCCGTGCTGTCTAAATAAAACGGTCATCACCCATTTGCCCGCTTCACTTCATAAATATCCGGAACATTTTTAACAGCATCCATTAATTTATCCAAATGGGCAAGGTTGCGGACGCCGACTTTGACGTGGATATCAGCCATTTTATCGTGATCAACCCGGCCATTGATGTTGTTCAAGGCCTTAGTTTGGGCATTAAGGACCTGTAAGACATCATTTAACAGCCCACTGCGATTGTAACCGTAAATTTCAAGATCCGTATTAAAGAGCTGCTTTTGTACCGCTTCGTTTTCCCAGCGAACGTCAATCAAACGACCCGACATTTCCCGTGAACTTTGAACATTTGGGCAATCCGCGCGATGAACTGTGACCCCACGGCCTTTCGTCACATAGCCGACAATTGCATCCCCAGGTACAGGCATGCAGCACTTTGCTAAATGAACCAGCAGATTATCGACACCTTCAATCACCACACCATCTTCGGAATGGGTTTGTGGCTGATGTTTCTCACTGGAAACGGTTGTGACTTTCTGGTTCTTAGATAAAATGGCAGCTTCTTTGGCCTTACGATCCTTTTCAGCCTTTGCATGACGGAACTTTTCGGTTAGCCGGTTAGCAATAACTTTAGGCGTATATTCCCCGTAACCAATCGAACTCATTAATTCGTCTTCGGTTTGAAAGTTCAGACGCTGCATGAGTCCGGTCATGTTTTCCTTGGTCATAAAATCTTTTGGTACATAGCCTTCCTCTTGTAGCTCATGTTCAAGCATATCACGGCCTTTTTCAGCGTTTTCGCTTTTATCGGCCTGCTTAAAATAACGCTTGATCTTGTTACGGGCGCGCGAGGTGTACACCAGTTTGATCCAATCACGGCTAGGCGCACTGCCGCTAGCCGTCAGCATTTCCACGATGTCGCCATTTTTTAACACGTAATTAAGCGGCACAATTTTGCCATTCACTTTGGCGCCAACAGTATGATTGCCGACTTCCGTATGAATTAAATAGCCAAAATCAAGCGGATTACTGCCTTTTGGAAGCTCGTAGACATCACCTTTTGGGGTAAAGACGTAAACGCGATCGGTGAAAATATCGCCTTTAACACTTTCCATGAAGTCGGCGGCATCGCTACTTTCATCCTGTAGCTCAAGAATTTCGCGGAAGATATCCAATTTTTTGCCGGCTTTATCGTACTGGACTTTACTGGTCTGGCCTTCTTTGTAAGCCCAGTGTGCTGCAACCCCGTATTCAGCCACGTGATGCATTTCTTCGGTACGAATCTGGACTTCTAGCGGCTTGCCCATCGGTCCGATAACGGTCGTATGAATACTTTGATATAAGTTGGCTTTCGGCATCGCAATGTAATCCTTAAACCGGCCTGGCATTGGCTTCCACTTAGTATGGATTGCACCTAAAACCGCATAGCAATCCTTAATCGTTTCGGTGATGACCCGGATTGCCAACAAATCATACAGTTCGTCAAACTGTTTATGCTTGTCGCGCATTTTTTTATAAATGGAATAGATGTGTTTTGGGCGGCCATAGATTTCATATTTAATATGCAGATCCGCTAAGGCCTTTTTGATTTCTTCGATTGCTTCTTGGATATAAGCTTCACGTTCGGTGCGCTTACTGTTCATTAAGTGTGCAATTCGATAGTACTGTTGCGGGTTAAGATAACGCAGCGATAGGTCTTCAAGTTCCCATTTGATGGTGCTAATCCCTAAGCGGTCGGCTAGTGGCGCATAAATCTCCAGGGTTTCATTGGCAATCCGCCGCTGTTTATCCGGGCGTAAATGTTGAAGTGTGCGCATATTGTGTAGGCGGTCTGCCAGTTTCACCATAATGACACGTAAGTCTTTTGCCATCGCCAGCAACATTTTTCGATGGTTTTCAGCTAGCTCATCCTTATGGGCAACATAGGTCACTTTGCTAAGCTTCGTCACCCCATCAACAATGACCGCAACATCATGGCCAAACACTTCTTCAATATCGCCCAGCGTGATATTTGTATCTTCCACAACGTCATGCAGGTAGCCGGAAGCCACTGTTTCAGGATCCATTTTTAATTCGGCAAGAATCCCCGCTACCTGAATGGGATGAATAATATAAGGCTCGCCGGACTTGCGAACTTGATCTTTATGAACATAAGCGGCAAACTTATAGGCCTTTTCAACGAATGCCAAGTGTTCAGGGTTCATGTAAGCTTTACACAACTTCATGACATCCGGCTGGGTAAGTTCAACTTCTTCGGCCATGGTATTCCCCTCCTGAGCGCGAGCCAGCGCGGGTAGAAGTCCTTCCAATCAACTTCTTCGCCAGTGATCGCGTCGTATTGAATTTTCCGCTCATAGCGGCATATTGCGCTGATATTATGAGAAGGGCGATAAACGTTCTGTTCCGACTTAATCGGGACAACACGCTTATCGCCGCTTCGTTACGCTTCATTAATCGCGTCAGTTCGCGCATAATGGCTGAGTCTCAGCGCAAGAAGACTGATACACAGCTTGGTACAACTTTTCTTAGACTACCCTTAAATTATAACGATTCTCTGACAAAATGCTAGTCCTTTGCCATCGCCAAGACGCCGAGCAGAAGATAAATCGGTGCAAAGAAGTAGGCATACCATTTGTAACGTAAAAAGACCATTAAAGTAAACAGCACTGGCAAGACGAACAGCCACCACCAGCTTAAATGATGCCGTCGAATCGTTCGGCCTATCCACAAAGCGCTTAGCATGTTAATTAAAATGAACAGAACCCCTACCCGGACGGCGGTACTAATATGGAACAATGGAAATACCCATGGGAAGATCAAAGTTATAAGTACACTCCAACAAACAACCTTATTGCGAGGTACTTTAACCCAATTCATGACACGACTCATCAGCGCTAGTCTCCTTTATAATCAATTCAGTTTTAGTTTAAGCAAGCTCAGTGAGAACCGAAACGGCACTAAGCAAATATAGCGGCGCCGTTTCGGTACGTAAGATCCGCGGGCCAAGACCGGCTGGCGTAAACCCGCGTGCTTGCAATAAGGCTAATTCAGCTGGCGATATGCCGCCTTCTGGTCCAAAAACAACACATAATGAAGCAGGATGCGGCACTAAAGCCGAAACCAAAGCTGCATGTTCGCCTTTCTTGGCACTTTCTTCATAAGCCACTAACTTAACGGCTGCATCGTCCCCTACATCACTCAGCTTAGCATACATCGTGACTTCCGGGACTAAATTACGATGACTTTGCTCAGCCGCATTTTGGGCGATCGTTGCAAGCCGATCCATTTTTTTAGCAATCCGCTCAGCCGGCCACCGAGCAGTTCCCCATTGAGCATTGAAAAAGCCGATTTTGGCCGCGCCTAATTCCGTCGCCTTTTGGACAATCCACTCAGCTTTATCGCCTTTGCTGACGCCGCAAACAACCTCAACCGCGATGGGTAACTCCACATTTTTGGTAATCTCCGGGCCAATCTCAACCGTCAGCGGATCGGTTGTCTGAACCTTAGCCTGATAAACCCGGTGCTTAGGATCAGCCAATTCAAAAACAGCACCGACATCATAACGCAACACTTTAATCGCATGTTTAGCAATCGCCGGTTCCAATGTGACGGTTTGTTGGCTATGTAAAAGATGTTCGGTAAAAAATCGCTGCACGCACGCTCCCCTTTTCTATGCTGGCAAACAAGTTATCGTTAAGCTTTCAATACCGCATCAAATGCTACCCAACCGACTGCATCCCGGCGTTGCGCAATGGTAAAGCCATTATCCTGCAACGTTTGCCGAATCAAGTCGGCCTTCTCGGCAATAATCCCTGCCAGCAAAAAATGGCCATGCGGGTTTAGCCGTGACGGTACTTGCGGAATCAATGGTACTAAGACTTCGGCCAAAATGTTAGCGACAATCAAGTCAGCCGAAACCGTTAGTCCTTGCAGTAAATCGTTAGCCTTCACGGTAATGTGACTAACGGGATTTAAGGCAATGTTAGCTTGGGCATTTTTGACGGCAATCTCATCGACATCGGTTGCTAGGATCTGGCTGACACCCAACCGTTCAGCCGCAATAGCCAAGATGCCTGAACCGGTTCCGACATCAATCATTGTTTCGCCGCCGCGTACCAATGATTCCAGTAGTGACAACATTAATTGCGTAGTCGGGTGAGTGCCGGTTCCAAACGCCATTCCCGGATCCAGTGTCAACACCAACTCATCAGGCTGCTGCGGTGTATAGTGCTCCCATTTAGGCACAATCGTTAAGAAGCGCGAAACACGCAACGGATGATAATACTTTTTCCAAACGTCCGCCCAATCCTGTTGGCGCACGTCAGCCAGTGTTACTGTTGCCGCACCCGGATCCAATCCGAATTGCGCCAGTGCTTTAACTTGTGACGCAAGATGATCCCGCTTTTCAATTAATGACGTAGCTGGTTCAAAATAGCCGATGACCTGTGCACCGGTTGCCAAATGCGGAATGGTCGCCGGATCAAACCAAGTACCATGTGCATCAATCGTCTCTTTTTTGAAGTCGGCCGCATCCTTAATCTGAATGCCTACCGCGCCGGCCTCCATCAAAATGTTGCTCACAGCTTCAACCGCTTCAGTGGAAGTCGTCACTGTCAATGCAGTCCAATCGTTATTCATATGGTCTCCTAATACAATTAAAATAAAAAGCTAGCTTCGTTTTTTAACCTATCAATATCTTTTTGCGTTCGTAAAAATGATTAATACTTAGGATACGGCAAAAAGATCCGATTATCGGCATCGGGCTGTTCAGCCAAAATCGCTTCATACCGCGCTTCATCGAAATTCAAGGCAAATGTATCGTCATCGGAAGTGCCATCCACGAAATCCATCAAGTCGCTTTGCCCGTCATCAAGCAGGTCCTGTAAATAAATGAACAAAGCATTAACAGTCGCCACGTCAATCCCTTTTTTGCCGTTAAATCCAAAAATAGCCAGATAATCATCTGCATAGTCGGCACCGTGCAGCCGCGTTTCGTCATAAAAAAGAATGGCATCCTGATAGGTAACCGGGCCATCATCAACGGTTGTTCCCGTTTGGTCTTCCACTTCAACGCCGGATTCACTTTCAGCCGTCATCGTGATTTCGAGTTCAATCACATGCGCGTCCTTATCCCAGTTCAGGCTAAGATCGCCGTCAAAATCTAATTGGTCCATTTTGTCACCAATTGCATCTAACATATTCATTTGGCTCATGATTGCCATCCTCTCATTTCTAAATCCTGATCACGCCGCGGTATTTTGGAAACAAACGGATTACCAGCAACGTAAAACCGCAGTGGGGCGCTTGTCCACGGCTCCTTGTTAGGAATACCGATTCGCGGTCCAACGGCAATGTTACGGGGACGATGATCAGTCGGTGCCAAGCTCAGCCCGCTCTGATTCAACACAGTGCCGTCGAGCTGCTTATCAATCGCTAGTGCTTGGCATAATTTGCCCGGTCCGTTGGTTAAGCCGATGCCTATTTGCTTGCGGCGAGTCTGCATGGTCGCCAGTCCACTGATCGGTTCCAGTGCCCGAATTAAAATACACTCTGGGACATCAACCGGCTGAGTCACAATGTTCAACAAGCAGTATTGTCGCATTCGATAAACATAAACGGTACCAGCCGCCAGAAAAAGGCTATGGTTACGCGTGGTATGGCGATGGTTAAATGCGTGGGCAGCCTGATCGCGCGCACCAAGATAAGCTTCGGTTTCAACAATCAAACCGCTACAAGCGCCTAAACTTAATTTCATGCCCAACAGTTGCCGCGCAGAATCTAGCGTCGACTGGGTTTCTAACCAAGGTAATATCATGCTTATTATATTAGCCTAGGTGCCGCCGAATGCAAAGAGGCGAAAAGGCTTTGCCTAAAAATTGTGGCTAGGTATAATAGTAATCAATTAGAAAGGAAGCTGAACATGGCAGAAAACTTGGCATTGCGAGCACTCATCAGCCAACAAACCGACGCACTGGTTTCTGAACTTTACACCGATGATAAAGTCAATGAACGACTGCAAAAGTGGCTGGCAAGGGTACCTGATCCCGGTGTTGCCGATACTTACAGTTATTTGCTGGCAGAATCACGCGAATTTTCCGAAGAGCTGCTTTATCGCATTTTAAGCAAGCTTGCTGAAGACGGCGCACTTAAATTACCGACTGAAGCATAAAAAGAGAGGCGGATAAAATTGCACAATGTAAAGTGCAGTTTGGCCGCCTCTTTTATGACGCAAAGGATCTATTTTAATTTTGCCTTAACTGTTTGCGGAAGTGCCTGCTTCGAAATCGGTTGAGGTGTTGTCAGCACCCGTTTTTGTGCTACCTTGGCCTTCACGTAACTGCCAGGTGTTAAAGCCTTGGGATTAGCTGATTCTTCAGATGAATAGCCTAAGTTCCGAGTCTGACCATCCTTCGTCACCCATTTTAATTCGTATTCATAGGTGTAGTATTGCTTCCCATTGACCTTGTAAAGTGAGCCATCTTCATTTTTCGAGGCCTCTTTCTTACCCTCAGTCACCAAGGCATAAGCTTCAACACCATTGTACGTACCATTCCAATATTGATAGCCGAAAAAGCCAATAACGATCAGCACGAGTACGCCAACTACACCAACCACTTTTTTCATCGAATCATCACTCCTTTTCGTTAAACATATTATGCCGAATCAATTAAAACCGCTCAATAATTTGTGATGTCTTTATATTTTTCTTAATTCGTGACAAAAATGTCATGTGTGTAAGATAAAAACACAATAACATCAGTTTCATTTAGATGGCCTCAAAAAGTGACGATGGCCTTCATGTCAGCAATTGCCAGAAAGCTGGCAGCGTCTCCATAACGCGCGCGCCAGCCCAGAAACCGGGCTGGCTCGCGCTCAAAAAAAGTCCTGCTTCTCAGCAAGACTTTAGCTTAACGTTTAATTGAACGCTTGTTATCTTTTCGTGGACTCCGCTTAAGTCGATCAAAAACGGATTGCACCGCTTTAAATCGTTGCGGATCACGACGAGCATTTTTGACAAACTGGCTGAAATCATGGTCACCAATGCCAACTTCGGGTTCGTCATCCTTTTTATGCTTCAACCAAGGCATCATGACACCTCCGAATCTTTACGCATGCGTTGAGCGCGATTCGCCCCTGCCAGCACGAACACCATGGCAACAAACAAACCGATTAGCGCAAAGACACTGTAGTTCGGAATTAAAATAAAAGCAATAAACGCACAGATCCCGACAAGATTGCCGACTAGCAACAATCGCTGATTATGACTGGAAAAATACGATAATAGATGAAAAATAATACCTGGAATTGTCAGCCACCACAGATGGTTCGCCCAAGACATCAATGTCGCTCCCACGCCGGTGAATGAAAACCCCTTTGGCAATGTCGTAATGACAGCCGCAATCAACATGACAAGTGCAAACACACCATAAAGTAAATCATAAAGTGCTGGTACTTTTTTAATGGAAACTTTCAAGTGTCGATCATCCCTTGCTTTAGCAGTACCTGTATTATACAAGTTTGCGGAAATCATTGCACGACAGACAGCGCCTGTTTATACAAAGGTTAGTAACTCTGATTTTCTTAACAAGTAATTTTATCAAGTAAGAAATTAAAAAGCGTTACGTCAGACTTAAGCCCAGCGTAACGCATAAAAATGAACTTATCTTATAAGGAGAGTACAGGATTTGAACCTGCGCGCCGGTATTAGCCGGTTCGACGGATTTCGAGTCCGTTGCATTACCACTCTGCCAACTCTCCAAAACACAAGTTCAAGTATAACAAAATCAACAAACTTTGGGAAGCAATTATTTTAAGTATCGATGTTGTGGTTTCAAAAAGTGCTTTAAGTGAACTTGTCAAATTGATAATGCTAAGCCGTCTTTTGTAAAACTCAATATTTAATCGTCTCCTCAGTCACGTATTCCAAGTATTTCTGGCGCTGTTTTAGCGATGAATGCGTGATATTACCAAAGTTCTGCCAATGAGCACGCCTGATTCCGAGTTGTCTCAAAGTATGTTTTATAAAAACCCCTTGCAAAGCATTGCCACAAAAAAGGCGCAAGTAAAAAGTTGGCGAGGTTGACGTTGTTAGTACATAAACATGCTTCAGATTGGTGAGCAATCCCTTAACACCACGCTTAGTAACCACATGACTTAACCCCGGACCTTCCTTCATAACTTTATCGATAAAGCCTTTTAGCATCGCGGGTATATCGTTCCACCAAACCGGCGTCACAATGATAAGGCCATCGACTTCCTTTAAGGTATTCAAATACTTTTTAACGAGAGGATCGTGTGTCTGCCCAGAATGAAATAAGCTTAGTTCTTCTTGATCATAAGTTGGCTGAAATCCGTCATGGTATAAATCTAGAATCGTATAACCAATAGCGCGATTCGATAAGTTTTGACAAACTGCCAGCAAAATCGCGTGGTTGAAACTTTTGTCATATGGATGACAGTAAACAATTGCAAATTTTGACATTTTTATGCCTCCAATAAGCGCAGAAGTGTTTCGCGCACCAATACCGCATCGTATTCTGTTACATCACTATCAAGTAACAGACCATAACCTTGAATAAATGCCCACAACTGAATAAATAAATCTTTGGGTTGTACGCTCAGGTGACGTTTTTGAATCACTGCTTCCACCATTTGCATCATTTGATCGTAAAATGCAAACTCTCCGCTATCAACTTTCAGGACATTGCGCGCAATCGGATTGAAAAATAGAAAATGCATCAAATTGGGTTCATTTTTAAATTGTCGAAGTAAAATCGAAGCAACAGTAAGCAGTTGTTCTTCGGGTTCACGAACTGTTTGCAGCTTCTTTGCCATCCGTGATTGTTCCTGACGTGATAAAAGAACCGTCACCGCTTGAAGTAATTCTTCTTTAGTAGAGAAGTGCGTATAAAATGCACCCGTGGTTAATCCGATTCCTTTTGCTAATTTTCGTAATGAAAGTGATTTTTCCCCATGTTCCGTAATCATGCTGATAGCTTTTTCCATAATTCGCTGGTCTGTATCGATTTTTCTGTCGGCCATTCTCTCATCTCCTTTCAAAATAACAGTGTTATCTCAACGATTGTCTTGATCATAACAGTGTTATCTGGAAAAAACAAACTGCTTCGGTCTTTTTTTACCCATCACGACATACAAGATACCTAGCTTTTTTTGAAACAGTTTTTCTTCTTCAAGCTTCGTAGCAGCCCTCTAATTTGGCAACACTATGAAATTTTTCAGTTGATATCCCTAA
>NZ_JBVAYD010000026.1:0-36763 GCF_055413445.1 Lacticaseibacillus sp. 22
TCTAGTTTTGTTTTAAGAATCGGTAACCCTGAAGCTAACCCGATTATGGTAAAATAAAACGATTAACAGATTTTAGCCGCTATGAGTATTTAAATCATAGGGCAGTATGGTTTGAAAACTGTCGGGAAATATTTTGAAGTAAAAGGGCAGGTCTAAATGTCATATTCAGTTGGCTTTTCTCAGTCGTTGGAAATCTTATTTTATATTGAGTTGAAAACAAAGTACGAAGAGGCGAAGTATCTAACAATCCAAGCAATCTCAGAGAAATTAGCGATACCCGTTCCCAGCGTTAAGCGATTAGTCGCTTTGCTAAAAAACAAGGGCTTCATCGAATCAAAGAAAGGTGTTAACGGTGGGCTTGCTTTAGCGATGCCAGCAAAGTCAATTCGATTCTATGATGTTTTTGAGGCTATTGAAGGCGACGTAAAATTATTCAAGCAGTATGATGACTTTGATACCAACACTTTTATCCACCGGCAGGAAGCAGAATATATGCTTTTAAAGAGCAAGGAAATTTTTGACATGGCCCAAAGTTCAATGTTGAAAGAATTAAAAAGAAGGACATTATCAGAGCTATTTATGCCTGAGAAATAATTCCCTGTATGCCTTTGTAGAAGAACTGCTCTCTGTCATCTTCGACAGTGGCTTGACGTTACTCCTGAATTCCTGTATAGTTATTTACGTTGAGAAAAAGCAGAAGTTCCCGCTTCTCGCCCAAGTCTTTAGACCTCTAGGCTCATTAGTTCGGTATTTAATGAACAGCGGGGCCTTTGTGGCTACGCTGTTTTTGTTTTTTCTCTGAAATTCACACGGAGGTGAACAACCATAGCAAGAGATCTGATAGTCAATGACAGTATTCGCGCACGTGAAGTTCGATTGATCTCCCAGACCGGTGAACAGCTCGGCGTTAAGAGTACGCGTGACGCCTTGGCCATTGCCGAGGATGCAAACTTAGATGTTGTCCTAGTATCGCCTAATGCCAAGCCACCGGTAGCCCGCATCATGGACTATGGGAAGTTCCGGTTCGAGCTGCAGAAGAAAGAGCGCGATGCTCGGAAGAAACAAAAGACTGTCACCATCAAGGAAATCCGCCTGAGCCCAACTATTGGTGAAGCAGATTTCAATACCCGTTTGAAGAACGCAACTAAGTTCCTGAATAAAGGCGACAAAGTCAAAGTCAGCGTTCGGTTCCGTGGACGGGCAATCACGCATAAGGATCTTGGTCGCAAGGTTCTTGAGCAGATGGCGGATGCCGTTAAGGATATCGCTGCTGTTGAAACCCATCCAAAAATGGACGGCCGCAGCATGTTCTTGATGCTTGCACCGCGAGCCGAAAAGTAATTACTGATCGGTTAATGATACAAAGGCGTGCACAGCCCCAACCGGCTGTGCGCGCGTTGATGTTTAGAGGAGGAAAAAGACATGCCAAAATTCAAGACCCACCGCGCTTCTGCAAAGCGTTTTAAGAAAACCGCATCAGGTGCCCTTAAGCGCGGTCACGCGTATACGTCACACCGTTTCCACGGCAAGACGAAGAAACAGCGTCGTCAATTGCGCAAGTCAGCATTGGTATCCCACTCAGATATGAAGCGGATCCGCCAGATGCTCAGCCAGATGAAATAATCAGCAATCGGATTTGATTTGAGGAGGAATTCTAATGCCACGTGTTAAAGGTGGAACAGTTACTCGTAAGCGTCGTAAGAAGGTACTGAAGCTCGCTAAGGGTTATCGTGGTGCCAAGCATTTGCTGTTTAAGGCAGCTAATGCCCAAGTTATGGTTTCATACCGTTATGCTTTCCGCGATCGTCGCGCTCGCAAGCGTGACTTCCGGCGTCTATGGATTGCCCGGATTAACGCAGCAGCACGGATGAACGATATTTCCTACAGCAAGCTGATGCACGGCTTGAAGGTGGCTAATGTCGACATGAACCGTAAGATGCTTGCCGATCTTGCAGTCAGCGATCCAGATGGCTTCAAAGCATTAGCAGACACTGCTAAGAAGGCTTTGGCCTAAGTAGTTAAAAAGCACGTCGTTTCATTCTTTGTGAATGGAACGGCGTGCTTTTTGTATCAAGTTGAAATAGCATTCAAGAACCAGCTGCTAATGGTATTGACGAACGCCAAGTGGCTGATAGTTGGCAATGAAGCTGCTGATTGTCGGCAAATCCGACGAGAACAATACATTGTCAAAGGCGTCCTGATCAAAGAAGCCCTGAGTTACCGCAGTTTGATACATTTGCTGTAGCGGACGGTAATAATCATTTTGGTTAAATAGGATCGTCGGGCTAGCGTTTAATCCGATCCGTGAAAACGAGATCGCTTCGGTAATTTCCTCAAGTGTACCAGGACCGCCGGGAAGGGCAATGTCAGCATCCGCTAACGCAATCATGCGTGCTTTGCGCGTGCCCATATCTTCGACGACTTCTAATTGGGTCAGATTCGGTAGAGCCAGACCGCGATCTGCTAACACTTGAGGGATGATGCCAATCACTTTGCCACCATGTTTCAAGGCGCTTTGGGCAACTGCGCCCATTAACCCGAGTTTGCCACCGCCATAAATCAGGGTATCACCACGTTGGGCAATCCATGCACCTACACGTGTTGCGGCTTGCACGAATGCGTCATCAACACCACGATTAGCACCACAATATACTGCAATTTTCATATCGTCCCGCCTTTCCAGTCACGCGCTTATCATACGGCGCGGATTGGCGAGTCGCAAGCAGTTTTTAAGTGCTGGTTAAAGGTGATTGATTTCTTTTCGAACTGGGTGCGTTACATGCCGCTCTTGCATGACGACTAGCTTGCCCGGCGCATGATGGGTCTCTAGCATTTCATGGCCGGCAATGACCCCGGCGACAGTGAAGGGGAAGGTCTGGGCAACGCGAACTTGCAGCCCCCATTTTTGGGCAACGTCAACGAGATAAGCAAAGCCATCGTGGACTGAGTAGGTCTTGGATGGATTTAACTGCAGATGTTCAACGGTTGGCTTGGTGATGAGATCAACGTCGGCATAGGCAGTCGTCACATACTGCCCATCAGCCTTGACCAGCTTCAATGCCGCGCCATGATCTGCTGCACCAAAAACCGCATTGATCACTGCATCGGCCGTATTCTCAGGCAATTCATCGGTATAACTGAAGATTTGATCGGCGCCTAATTGACGTAGATACTCGCGATGCTGCTCACCCGCTACGGCAATCACATTGAGTTTCTCGAATTTGGCGAGTTGTACCAACATCGCTCCGACACCGCCGCTGGCACCGACAATCCCTAACGTTTGCCCAGGCTTAAGTGCCAACATGTAATGCAAAATGTTAAATGCGGCTAACCCGACTTGGGGGAGCGCTGCTGCATCAAGGAAACTCAAGGCAGTGGGCTTTTTATAGATCTTAGAAGTTGATGCCGTGACAAATTCACTGTAACCGCCAATGGGTCGATAATTCATAACTAAATCGCCAACTGCAAACTCACTAACGCCTTCGCCAAGCTTAGTGATGCGGCCAAGCACATCCGTACCCGGAACGACCGGAAACTTAACCTTGCGAAAAGCTGCCTGTTCACCACGGCGCAACGAAGCGTCATAAGGGTTAAGGCCAAAGCCCAACACTTGCAATTGCACCTGACCGGCTTTTGGCTCCGGGACAGGCGCCTCAATGCTTTCAAAGACACTTGGGTTACCATATTGTTCAAACCCAAAACGTTCCATCTAAATCACCTCCGTTGCCAATCCTGCAATCGGCCGCTATTAGCTAACCAGGACTTGGCATTTGCTAACTCTGCTTCATTCAAATTATGGCTTTGATCATGGCGGAAAATGGTGACCTCGGCGCCTTGTTCTTCAAGATAAGTATCCAACACCTTGAAGTTTTGCGCCGGCACAATCGGATCTTGATCGCCATGGGACATCCAAACCTTCACATCGCTTAAATCTTGTTTGGAATCAACGGTTGAAAGCGCCATGGGGTGGAAAAAGATTCCGGTGTGAAAAGTGTCACTGCGAGTTAAAAGGGCTCGGGCTACTACATTAGCGCCGTTTGAATAGCCCACCACAATGAAACGCTCATAATCAATGTTGAATTTCTGGCAAAGCTCATTTAGTACCTTAAACAGCCAAGTGGTTTCCTGTTCAAGATTATTCAGATCGAAGCCGCCGTTTTCGGAATGCTTGAAATACCGGTTCATCCCTTGTTCCTGAACGCGCCCACGAATGGAAAGCATCGGACTATTGGGTGAGAGATACTTACCAATCGGCAGCAGATCATTTTCATCGCCACCTTGCCCATGCAGTAACAATAATGGTGACACACTGGGATCGCCTTTGACAAATGTATAATTTACGTTTTCTTCTGCCATCATAACCTCCGTTGCTTAGCGGCCGCGCCAATCGGTTTTAACCGGGGTCAGACCGCGTTCGATTTCCGCACGTTTGCTTTCCAAAAATGGCGGCAATTCAAGATGAATACCGGCTTCATCGTAAGTTTCATCCTGTAAGAAGCCAGGACCGGTTGTTGCCAGTTCAAACAGGATTTGCGGGGCGGCCCGAAAGTATTCGGACTTAAAATAGAAGCGATCAACATAACCTGATTGTGGCAGCCGATATTGCTTAATCCGATCAATCCAGGTGCCCAAAGTCTCACGATTATCAGTAGAAAAAGCGGCGTGATGAATGTTGCCAAACCCTTCAACAGAAATTGGCAGATCCTCGCGATGCTCTAGAATCACTTGCGCACCATGACCACCTTCACCAACTTCATAGAGCGACCAGTTACCATCTTCGGCAATCTGTTTGTAGCCCATGATTTCGGTCAGCACATACTGCATATGGCCGAGGTTAAAAATCGTGACGGTGACTGGGCCGAGACCGGTGATTGCGAATTCTTCAGGAACATCATTATGCTTCCATGGCGTTCCACCAGCCACCCCGTGATTGTGTTCGTCCGAGATTAACTGATATTGTTGATCATCCTGGTCGTGGAAATTGATGATTTTCGCGTCAAATTGGGTGCTAATCCCGTCATTTGCTACCCCTTTGTCAGCAAACCGTTTCAACCAGTAGTCCAAAGCGGCGTCACTGGGAACTCGGAAACTGGCGCGCGAGATCATGTTGGTGCCTTTTTTGCCTTTTTCCTGATTAGGGAAGGTGAAGAAGGTCATGTCGGTGCCGGCCGTGCCTTGGTCATCGGTAAAATAAAAATGATAGGTGTCCAAGGCGTCTTGGTTGACCGTTTTCTTAATTAAATGCAGGCCTAACGTTTTACTCATAAAATCAAAAATCGCTTGTGGGTCACTTGCCATAGCGGTCACGTGGTTCATACCTAATAATGGATGTTCAATCATGGAAATCCACTCCTTTAGTTTTGAAATAAGTTTCGATTTCGGCTCGCCGGTCTTCAAATTTCGGTGGTAAACCAAGGCGCTCACCCAAATGTTCCAGCGGCTCATCTAAAGTGAAGCCCGGTGCTTGAGTTGCAAATTCGATTCGGTTATCGGCCGGATCACGCACGTACAGGCTCTTAAACCAGCCGCGGTCGGCGAATTCCTCGATTTCGTAACCATGTTGAGCGGCGATGGTGCCCAATCGCGGTAACACTTCTTCGTGGTCAACCGTCAGCGCAAAATGGTCCATGCTCCCGCGGCCAAAACGCTTCCTCTCGCCTGGCAGACTTGGACGAATGGTCAGCGTGTTGCCAGCCGCCAGCTTAAATTGATGCTGCTCCGGCGCCTGTTCCAACATCGTTTCAAAAAAGGCTTCTTCGGCATCCCAGTCCGCAACAGGGATATCAACGTTAATTAAGCCAGTGATCTGCTGGTTTCCCGGAACATCATTGGGAACCGTTAGCGCATCCGGCAAAGTCCGTTGGTAGGGGATGAGTCGTAGCGGTGTATCTGCGGGGTCAACCAACGCAAGCAGGTTAGCCGTTTTCGTCACCACACAACCCGCTTGTTGCAACCGCTTATGCCAAAATGCTAACGACTCAGTAGGAATCGCCAAATCAATCCCGCCTAATTGATTTGGCCCATCATAACGATGCCCCAGTCGATCAATGGAAAAGAAGGTCACGACACTACCGGGTGTTCCTTGATAATCGCCGAAAAATAAGTGCCGTACATGAATATTTTCCTGATTGACGGTATTTTTGACCAATCGCAATCCCAAAACATCGGTATAGAATCGGATCGTTGCGGCAGCATCGCCAGTCAGCAACGACACATGGTGCAAACGAGTCATGATGAGCCTCCTTCTTTATAACACTTACTAAAAATAAGTATAACAGGCTTAATATCGAAATGCGAGCGTTTGCTATCAAATTCATCCTACCCTGTTTATTCTGATAACGCGATTATTTCGCCTTTTAAAGATAACGTTTACATTTTTGGCACCGCCACTGCGAAGGTTGTTACATAGTTAGTGTAAAGTTTCTCTTGGAGCATGTGGATATCAAACACGAGCGCATCAGTTTAGGCGATTACAGCAGTATGATGGTCAAGGTGTTCGAGTATCAGGATAGAAAGCAAGAGCTGGCGGAGCGGTGGCGGGCTCAGTGGTGAAATTGGTCTTAAGCGGAGTGGGCTTCTCCGCTTTAGACCAAGGCCGAGCTTCGAAACCGCGGTCTTTGCGGGTTCGAAGTCGTGCCCACCACTCTAGCTGCGCGGTCGCCAGCCGGTGCCACCGCGGAACCAGCTCGGAGTATCGGAAATCACTTAATTAGAGTAGAACCGAGAAAAAGTTGACATTACTGTTACTTAGTCTGACTCGCGCCGACCAATCTTTTCCGTTATAATATAGGGATATGAACAACCGGAGAGGGGACAGGATTTGTGGCAGTTTTTGAGCCGACTTGGCTGGTAACGAATATTTTTAGCCTGACGCCTGCTAGTCTAAAGCAGCAAGGTATTAAAGCGGTGTTGACCGATCTAGACAACACGCTGATGGCATGGGATCACCCAGAAGGTACGGCTAAGCTGACCCAGTGGCTTTCTGATTTACGTAACGGCGGCATCCAGGTGGTTGTTGTGTCAAATAACAACGCCAATCGTATCCATAAAGCGATGGCAAAGCTGCAAGTGGCTTATGTTGCCCGGGCATTAAAACCTTTGCCAGTCGGGATTACCAAAGCGCGCAAAGAATTAGGGCTGACGCGTTCTGAAGTTGTCATGGTAGGGGATCAGCTGCTGACAGATATCTGGGCCGGTAATCTTGCCGGCGTGCGGACCATCTTAACTCAGCCGTTGGTGCAAAGTGACGCCTGGAACACGCGGATTAATCGCTTTTTTGAGGGATTTGTGTTTAAAGCCTTAGCCAAGAAAAGGCAACTGAATTATCAGGAGGATATTCATGGACATCATCAATGATGAAACAGAGCGCCGCTGCATAGGCTGTGGCGCTATTTTGCAGACAACCGATCCTAAAAAGCCAGGCTATCTGCCAGCCGCGACATTAGCAAAAGCCGAGGCTGACGATGACATTTATTGCCAACGCTGCTTTCGACTGCGGCATTACAATGAGATTGCACCCGTCACGTTAACTGACGATGATTTTTTACGCCTCCTGAATGCAATCGGTGAAAGTAATGCATTGATTGTGAATGTCATTGATATTTTTGATTTTAACGGCAGCGTGATTCCCGGATTGCATCGTTTTGTCGGGGATAATCCCGTCATTTTGGTCGGGAATAAGGCAGATGTCTTGCCTAAGTCGTTGAATCCCAATAAATTAAAAAATTGGCTGCAGCAGCAAGCTAAAGCCCAGGGATTACGGCCGGTAACAACCTTGCTGGCCAGTGCCAAAAAGGGGTTTGGGGTTGACGAGTTACTCACCGCTATCGAGAAGTATCGCGAACATCGTGATGTGTACGTTGTTGGGGTGACCAACACCGGCAAGTCGACGTTAATCAACCGCATTATTAAGCAATTAACCGGTGTCGAGGATCTCATTACAACATCGCGCTTCCCGGGAACCACGCTTGATCGCATTATGATTCCGCTAGATGATGGGCAGTCGCTAATTGACACGCCAGGCATCATTCATCGCCACCAGATGGCACATTTTGTCGGCCCCAAGGATTTGAAACTGGTATCCCCGACTTCGGTGATTAAACCGGCGACTTATCAACTGAATGAAGGCCAGACAATCTTTCTCGGCGGGCTTGCACGGTTCGATTATCTTCGCGGCGGCCGCCAAAGCTTTGTCATTTACGCCGATACGCAATTGCCGCTGCACCGGACAAAATTGATCAACGCTGATGAGTTTTATCAGAGGCATGTCGGGGGTCTTCTAGCGCCGCCACAAGCTGATGAAGTCAGAGATTTTCCGCCGCTGGTTCGCTTTGAATTCACGCCGAAAGAAAAATCGGATTTGGTTTTTGCCGGTCTTGGCTGGATTACGGTACCGGCTGGCGTCACCATTGCAGGGTATGCCCCTAAAGGCGTGGATGTTTTATTACGTAAAGCATTTATCTAAACGAGCCGCAGCCAACCCGCAGCGACCAAAAAAACGGTGTGGGTGGTGGAAGGGCGGCACAACTGAATCAGAGGAGCGTTAAAAACATGTTAACTGGTAAACAAAAACGTTATTTACGCAGTCTGGCAATGACGACCAAACCGTTAATTCAAGTTGGCAAAAATGGGCTAGGCGATGCTTTTGTCGCTGGCGTAAAGGATGCCCTCGAAACCCGTGAATTAGTCAAGATCAGTCTATTACCGACTGCTGACGATACACCGCAAGAAGTTGCGGATACGTTACAGGCAGCGATTGCCGGTTTGGAAGTGGCGCAGATTATTGGGCGCACCGTGATCGTTTATAAGCAGGCAGAAAAGCCGGAACATCGTCGCATCAGTCTTGAAGTCAATGCGCGGTAGGAGTTGTGATGAAAAAGATGCAGAATGTCACGTTGACGCAACCGGTTATTTCTGTTGCGATGCGCGAACAGATTCTGGGAACGCATCGTCGCAAGCAGGTTGGTTTGTTCGGTGGGACCTTCAATCCGATTCATAACGGTCATCTGATTATGGCAGAAGCGGCAGGCACCGAATTGGGCTTGGAGAAAGTTTATTTCATGCCCGATAATATGCCGCCGCATGTCGATACCAAAACGGCCATTTCTGCTCGGCACCGGGTGAATATGGTACAATTAGCGATTGCCGATAATCCACTTTTTGGGTTGGAAGGCATTGAAATTCGGCGTGGGGGCATTAGTTACACGTATCAAACCATGCAGGAGTTGCACCGACTTCATCCGGATACGGATTACTACTTTATCATCGGTGCCGACATGGTTGACTATTTACCAAAGTGGGCGCACATTGATGAACTGGTAAAATTAGTGACCTTCGTCGGCGTTAAGCGGCGCGGGTATACACCGGCTAGCCGCTATCCAATTTTATGGGTTGACGCGCCGCTGATCGATATCAGTTCGACAGCGGTGCGGGATCGCGTTCAAGCGGGGCGCAGCTTAAAGTATTTGGTGCCTGACCCAGTGATTGACTATATTCAAAAAGAGGGATTATATCGTGAATGAACATCAATATCCAGCAAGTCTAACGCATGGCTTGAGTCGAAAAGAAATTCTGAATCGCCTGCGCAATCGGCTTGATCAGCCTCGCTATGAACATTGTTTGCGGGTTGAAGCAACGGCTATCGAATTGGCAAAGCGCTTTGACCAAGATGTGGATCGAGCAGGCTTGGCGGGCTTACTGCATGATTATGGTAAAGAAATCTCGGTTGAAACATATAAACGCGTGATTATCGAAGATGGCTTTGATCCCAAGTTACTGCAGTATGGTCGTGGTGTCTGGCATGGCGTTGTTGGCATTCATTTTATTCAAACCGAAGTCGGCATTACCGATAAACAAGTGCTGACGGCTATTGCGCGGCATACAACCGGTGATCCGGAAATGACCAAGCTGGATGAATGTGTGTTTGTCGGTGACTTTATTGAACCCCAACGGTCATTGCCGGTTGAGGCCAAAGCACGCAAGGCAGCCGAAACTAACTTGGAAGAAGCCAGCCGCATTGAGCTTGAAAACACCTTGACCTATCTGATCGGGGCGCGTCAATTGGTTTATCCGAAAACACTGTTAACCTACAATGCATTTTTATCAAAGGAGTAATTTATGATCGACGCAAAAACCATGTTGGAAATTGCTGTTAAAGCCGGTGATTCGAAGCGAGCTGAAGACATTGTTGCATTGGACATGCGCGGTGTGAGTCTGTTGGCCGATTATTTTGTTATCATGAGCGGCACTTCGGATCGTCAGGTTCAGGCAATTGTTGATGAAATCGAAGAAAAAGAAGAAGCGGCCGGCGTTGAGATTCGCCGGATTGAAGGACAAAAAGGTTCCAAGTGGATGCTGATTGACTTAAACGATGTGGTGGTTCATGTCTTTATGCCAGAAGAGCGACAATTCTACAATCTGGAAAAGTTATGGCAAGATGCACCGCTGGTTAAAGTGGATCAGTGGGTTGAGGCATGATCTACACGACCTTTGCCGAAGTTTACGACCAATTGATGGATCAGTCATTGTATCAACGGTGGCGTGATTATGTGGTCAAGCGAGTGAAGCCGAGTCATCAGCCATTGCTTGAGTTGGCTGGCGGTTCCGGCTTTTTGGCCGTGCTATTGGCTCAGTCAGGCTATCAAGTTACGGATTTTGATTTATCTGAAGAAATGTTGACCTTGGCAGAGGAAAAAGCCGATGCTGCAGGGGTCGCATTAACCCTGCTTCAAGGCGATATGCGTGATCTGGAAACGCTACCGGAATTTCCAATTGTTACTTGTTTTGACGATTCGATTTGCTATATGCAGAATCTGGATGAGGTGCAACAGGTCTTTACACAGGTAGCATCACGGTTGCCGACTGGTGGCGACTTTCTTTTTGATGCTCACTCGCTTTATCAAATGGATCAGGTCTTTCCGGGTTATATGTACAACTATCAAACGGATGACTTTGCGTTCTTATGGAATAGTTTTATTGGCGAGCAACCGCATAGCATTGAGCATGACCTCACCTTTTTTATGTACGATGAAGCCTTGGATGCCTATAAGCCTTTGACAGAAACACACAAGGAACGCACTTATCCGTTGGCTGATTATTTGCGAGCCTTACAGAATGCCGGGTTCGAAAAAATTGAGGTTACCGCCGATTTTGGCAACGAGCCTGTGGGACCTGAAAGTACGCGCTGGTTTTTCCACGCGCGCAAAAAGTAGCCGTGATGAGCCAAATGAATAAGCAAATTTATTAGGAGGCGTCTATGCAAGCGGTCGGTATGATTGCAGAGTTTAATCCATTTCATGCTGGTCACGCATATGCACTGGCACAAGCCCGAAAATTAACGCAGGCTGATGTTGTGGTTGTGGTGATGTCGGGAAACTATGTCCAGCGTGGCGAACCCGCGATTTTTGATAAGTGGGTGCGGGCGCGGGCGGCGTTGGATCATGGCGCCGATATTGTCATTGAGCTGCCGGTAACCGGAGCGGTGCAAGCGGCGGATCAATTTGCGGAAGCCGGGGTTGCGACGTTAGCGGCGTTACGCGTGACCGCACTGGCATTTGGAACCGAACACCCCGAACTTGCCTATCTGGACCTTGCCCGACAATTAGAAAAAGCCCCTTTGATGGATCCGGGATTTTCGGATTATACCCAGACTTATGCGACCCAGCTTAATGCCGCTTATGCAAAAACAGCCGGCATCACGCAGACAGACCCGAATTTCATGTTGGGGTTGAGTTATGCAAAAGCGGTTTTGGCGTTGCAAGTGCCGATGCAGCTTTATCCGTTCGGTCGGCAAGGCGTGGCCCATGATGCGCTCCATTTGACAGCTAATCTGGCCAGTGCGTCAGCGATTCGTCAGCGGTTGCGCGGAGGTGAATCGCTCGCGAAGATCGTTCCTGCAGATCTGATTCCGGTTTATACGAAGCAGCAACAATATGGGTGGCCGCAATATTTCCCATGGTTGAAATATCGTCTGCAGACAGCAGACTTGGCGCAGTTGCGGCAGGTTGCCACGATGGCGGAAGGGCTGGAATATCGTTTCACCCAGCAGATTGATGACGCTATTGATATGACGAGCTTTTTAAAGCGGGTCAAGTCCAAGCGATACACTTACGCCAGACTGCGGCGATTAGCTTTAGCAATCACGCTGAATATGACAACAGCGGCGGTGGAAAAGGCTCGGCACTTGCCGCAACTGCATGTGCTCGGGTTTACGCCAGCCGGTCAGCAATACTTACGCCAGGTTAAACACCAAGTTGGCTGGCCCTTGCTCACTCGCGTCAGTGCTGATATGCTTGCACCGAATGGGATCCTTGCGATGACCCATCGTGCGGATCGATTAATCACCACGATTAGCGGCGTTGAACAAAATTATGGCCGCCGACCGTTGATGTGAAGCGCGCTCATAACTCCATCTTAAGGTTAGTGTGCGCGTCTAAAGGAGGCAAAATAACATGTTGAAATGGACGATTCAGGAATTAATGAAACACGATCAGGAACCGTTGCATTTTAGTACCACGTTGGATGTCAAGGCAGATTTGCAGGATCGTGATCCAGAGGTTCTTGATGTCAGTCCCATCCAGGTAAGCGGCGATATTGTTTATGATCGCGGTGATTTTCTGGTTAGTGTCAACTTAAAGGGTACTTTGGTAGTTCCCTCGACGCGCAGTTTGAACCCGGTCACGCTGCCGCAGGATTTCACGTTTAGCGAGATCTATCTGACCGATGATGGCCATGCCGATCAATATGAAGACGGCGAAATTCTGATGCCGCTTGAGGATCCGGAGCTGGATTTGTTGCCGGCAGTGGAGGATCATTTGTTATTAAGTATCCCCATGCAAGTGCTAACGCCAGAAGAAGCCGCCAGTGGCGAGATGCCTTCAGGCGAGGACTGGGAAGTTATGGCTGAAGAAGATTTTGACAAAGCCGTTAAGAAAGAAAAGCAGGCAGAAAACCCCTTCACGAAATTGAAGGGGATGTTCCCGAACGACGATCAAGGCTGATGAATCGGCCGCTGGAAACTAACGACAAAGCAGTTGAGTTTATTGAAGAATGGCAACCTCGTCAGTTAGCAGCTTGCGCGGTTGCCATTTTTTGAGTGCCCATCTTGGCGCGCACAATTTGAGAAAAAGTTGAGGAAGGAAGCAGGGCTAAAAATGGCTCTTGCCGTGGTGACCGTCATGATAGATTCGGCTCATCAGTTAATCAAAAACTTGGACAAGTTACACACTACCAAATTAGGGCGTGACCGCATCAGACACAATCTTTCGCTGATAAATGGCGAAATCATTGATTATTGCAAGAAGAAAATTTTGAATCTTCAAGCAATCATCAAACGAAAAGGCAAAAATTGGTATGTCAAGATCGCGGCTATCACGATCAACATTCATGATAAATGAGGCAAGGAAACCCATGATTTCAATCATAGGAGGAATTGCCTCGACCCTGCCTTCTCTGATATAATTTGCTCAGCTGATAGGAACAAACATTCGACTAAGGTGGCACTCGTATGGAACTGACTAAGACGGTTAAAATACAGTTCAAACTGGTGGCGAAAGCAGATGCGGCTTTGCTGCGTCAAACCATGGATCAGTACCGCTTGGCCTGTGATAACGTCAGCCGCTATGTGTTTGACCATGACTTTGTGCTCAACACCACGAAACTGCAAATGGTCCTGTATCGCTCGCTGCGGGCTAGGTTTGGACTGAAAGCTCAAATGGCACAGTCAGTCCTGCGAACTGTGATCGCTCGCTATCGAGCAGTGCACACTCAGTTGAAACAAAGACCGTATCGGTATCAAGACGAAGCTGGTCAGTGGCAAAGACAAGCTAAAGATCTGACTTGGCTGTGGCACCCAATCAGTTTTCGGCGGCCGCAGCTAGATCTGGTCCGACGGCGGGATTGGGCCATCCGCAAAGATGGCTCCTTTTCTCTGAACACATTAGAAGGCCGCCTCATTGTTTGGCCGGTATTGAACCACTGGCGCGACTACTTTGACGGTACTTGGAAACTCGGCACCGCCAAAGTGTTGACCAGCGGCGGCAAGTGGTATTTGCACATCAGCGCGACAAAAGAAGTGCCAGATTATACCCGCGACCAGACCACTCATGTTGTGGGGGTTGACCGAGGACTGCGTTTTTTAGCCACCGCGTTTGACGAGACCGGCCGGACCACCTATTGGTCAGGGACCAGAGCGCTCAACAAGCGGCAGCGGTACAAGTACCTGCGGGCCAAACTTCAAGCCAAAGGAACGAAATCAGCAAAACGCGTCCTGAAACGAATCCGTCAGCGAGAGAACCGCTGGATGTCAAACGAAAACCATCGTGCGGCTAAGGCACTCGCCGACTGTTGCGGGGCAAATACCCTGTTTGTGCTGGAAGATCTGACTGATGTTCGTTGTGCAACCGCAAAAGTTGCTCAAGACCGACGCTATGAACAGGTCAGTTGGCCGTTTTACCAGTTGGAACAGTTTCTGATATACAAAGCTGCTGCGCAAGGCAGCCGCGTGCTGAAAGTGCCTGCTGGTTATACCAGCCAACGCTGTCCACAGTGTGGCGTGATCAAGAAACAGCAGCGGGATCACGAGCGCCATGAATACGTCTGTGTCTGTGGCTTCCATGCCAATGACGACCAGTCAGCCGCCATGAACATCCAGCAACTGGGAAACCAGTGGCTGGCCGGGATTGTCAAGCCGTGTTACGCGCACAAGCAGACTGGGTAGAGAAAACTATGCATCTGCGGGAGTTGTCTGCCCCCGAGACCGTTGAAACACGATCTGAGATGTGACCACATAAGTAGGAGCCGTTAGGCATTTGCACTACTGCTGCCGGTTGAGCAGCGTGAGTCACAAGCCCGATACTTTAGCGACGGGTAGTTGACGCAAACAGCTTCACGGTCATCACGGCCCACAAAGAAGCGTACCCTTTTAAAAAGGTCCAGACTTAGGTGACACAAAGCAAATTCGGTCTGTTTTGCTGGGAACAGCGTTTTCTTGGGTTAGCCATGAATTTCCGGCGAAAAGCTCATATTCGGCAAATGCACAAGGAAGGCCAGCCGCAACTTCAATGTCACTGTTGTTCATGAGTTGAAAATGAAGGTGCGGGCCAAATGAGTTGCCGGAATGTCCCACGCGCCCAAGCAAATCACCTGCCTGGACCGTTTGTCCGCGCCCAACCTGAATAGAGTCTGTTTGAAGATGACACAAGGCGGCGTAAACATGATCGTGTATTTGTAAGATAACAAAGTTTCCGGCAACTGCCTGAACGTTGTTTCTTTTTGGGTCAAAATGCCGGGCAGCGTTTCTTGCCCGAAGTAAGTCGCCTAAAAAGCTGGTCCGCTTCCGTTCAGGATAATGATCCTCTGCGCGGACAACCAAACCGTTGGCTGGCGCATAAATCGGCTGGCCATAACAATAATAGTCGTCAATCGGAATGCCGCGGAATAGATACTTCAACAAACTACCGCGGTAGGCAGGACGACCAAGTTTCTGCCAGTTGACCTGAATAAAATCATACGCATAACGCGTCCCGAATTTGTTAGAACCATGGCTTGGAACCTTAGACCCAGGCGTATTGGGTGCCAACCATTCGCCGCGTAATGGAAAGTGAACAACAATTGGTTGTGTGGGGGCTTTCATAATGGAACTCCTTTTTATAACAAGTATAGCTCATTAAGAAAGCGGTTACCTGATCAAACTGACTGATTGACTGTGAAACTTTTGGGTGCGGCGCTCTGTTCGTGACGGTTGCAGAATTAACAAAAAATAATCAAAGAAAATTTACAGGCCTCTAGCTCGGCTGTTGACTGTTAAACCCAAGCGGTTTCTGCTAACATGAAAAGAGTAAATGATGAATGAATGAGGAGGTCCATGTTAATGGATAAACCACAAATTGGTGTTGTCGGCATGGCGGTTATGGGTAAGAATCTTGCCTTGAATATCGAAAGCCGCGGCAATACCGTTGCAATCTACAATCGTACCGGAAGTAAAACCAAGGCGGTTGTAGAAGAACATCCGGACAAGAAATTGGTCCCGAGCTATAAAATCGAGGACTTTGTTGCTTCATTAGAGAAGCCGCGCCGGATTATCATGATGGTTAAAGCCGGTGCCGGTACCGATGCCGTGATTAAAGAATTATTGCCGCTGTTAGATAAAGGTGACGTTTTGATTGATGGCGGGAACACCTTCTTTGAAGACACTATGCGGCGCAGTGCCGAACTGGATAAATCCGGGATCAATTTCATTGGTATGGGCGTTTCCGGTGGCGAACTTGGCGCACTACACGGACCATCCTTAATGCCAGGCGGCCAAAAAGAGGCTTATGACTTGGTAGCACCGATTCTGGAGGCTATTTCGGCAAAAGCGGATGACGGTGCACCTTGTGTGACTTACATTGGGCCAAACGGTGCCGGCCATTATGTCAAAATGGTTCATAACGGCATCGAATACGGCGATATGGAATTAATTGCTGAAAGTTACAACTTGATGCGTCATTTGCTTGGTTTGGACGTAGAAGAAATCGCCGGTATTTTCAGTGACTGGAATAAAGGCGAACTGGATTCCTACCTCATCGATATCACGGCAGATATTCTGACTCGTAAAGACGATCTTGGTAGTGACAAGCCGATCGTTGATGTGATTTTGGACCGCGCTGGCAACAAAGGGACCGGCAAATGGTCTTCACAATCTGCTCTTGAGCTAGGTGTTCCGCAAAGTGTGATTACCGAATCCGTCTATGCGCGTTACATTAGTGCGATGAAGCAGGAGCGGGTTGCGGCAAGTAAAGTTCTGCCAAAGCCGGTCGGAAATGTCACGATTGACAAAAAAGAAGCTATCGAGATGATTCGTAAGGCGTTATACTTCAGCAAGCTGATGTCCTATGCTCAAGGCTTTGAACAAATGCGCGTTGCATCGGATAACTACGACTGGAACCTGCAGTACGGTGAATTGGCCAAGATTTGGCGTGCAGGTTGCATCATTCGCGCACGTTTCTTGCAAAATATCACCGATGCCTACGATAAGAAGCCAGATTTACAGAACTTGTTGTTAGACGATTACTTCCTGAATATTGCTAAGAACTATCAGGAAAGTGTTCGTGACTTGGTCGGCTTGGCAGTTAAAGCCGGTGTTCCGGTGCCGGGCTTCTCAGCGGCGATCAGTTACTACGACTCTTATCGCGCCCCTGTTCTGCCGGCCAACCTGACTCAGGCTCAACGCGACTACTTTGGTGCCCACACATATGAACGTACTGATCGTGATGGCATTTTCCATTACACCTGGTACGACGAAGCTTAATTCATTGAAGTTTAAGTCTAAACCAATTCACCTGCGATTAAGTGTCGCATCTGAATTGGTTTTTTTAATGTATCATTGTCACAAAGGCTTTGACAATCAGACTTAAAAAATGGTATATGTTTCGTAAAGACAGATTAGAAAGTATCGCAGGTTATTATGAGAATTAGCCGAATTGAAAAATGAGAGCCTTGATTATTAGGCTTTTCCATTAGCTTTGATGCCTATTAGCGCGGGGCTGATAGTCAAAATGAGAAAACTGTGCTAAACTATCCTAGCGTATGTTTTTATGAGAAACTAAAAATAGATTCAGATTGTGTGTTCATGCACCGAAAGTATAAGGAGACGCTAATGAGTAAAATATTAATTATTGAAGACGAAAAGAATCTTGCCCGCTTTGTGGAACTTGAACTAAAGCATGAAGGTTACGAAACCGAAGTTCATTTTAATGGCCGTACCGGTTTGGAAGCAGCCCTAGCAGAAGATTGGGATGCTATCTTGCTGGACCTCATGCTGCCGGAACTGAACGGATTGGAAGTCTGCCGGCGTGTTCGTCAGGTGAAGAATACCCCGATTATCATGATGACGGCGCGCGATTCGGTGATTGATCGGGTCAGCGGCTTAGATCATGGGGCAGATGACTATATTGTTAAGCCGTTTGCCATCGAGGAGCTGCTGGCACGGTTACGCGCCTTACTACGTCGAATTAGTATTGAAGGCGAAAACAACACTGCCAAGCAAACGACCATCAAGTACCGCGATCTTGTCATCGAAAAGGAAAACCGCGTTGTGCGGCGTGGCGATGACATCATTGAACTGACCAAGCGTGAATACGAATTACTTTTGACTTTAATGGAAAATGTCAACGTTGTTCTAGCACGTGATGTTTTGCTGTCTAAAGTCTGGGGTTATAATTCCGATGTTGAAACGAATGTCGTTGATGTTTATGTCCGCTACATTCGAAATAAAATTGATCGGCCCGGTGAACCTAGTTATATTCAGACGGTTCGGGGAACCGGCTATGTTATGCGGTCATAATGCATATCAAGCAAACCAGTACTAAGCAAAAGAAGAATCCCCGCATCTCACTGAAGGTCAAATGGGCCGTCACAGTTGGTGTCGGGATTTTTGTCACTTTTGTTACTTTTTCAATGATCCTTTATGGTGCGATGCGGCAGATTCTGATTAATCAGGAGCGTCGAACCGTCACCGATACCCTTAACACAGTCGTCCAACGGCTTTCCCCGGTCGGTGGCGATTTGACCATGGCCCAGGTAGTTCCGCGATTGGAAGGGACAACGCCGTCCGATCAGTCGTCACTGCCTACTCCCAGCGAGTCACACACGCGGATTTTTTCCGATTCCGTTATTCAGAAATTGGCTCAGGCAGACGTTAGCGTGTCGGTGTTTTCGCGTGATCGGACGACAATTTTTCAGTCGCGTGACACCCCGATCACGTTGGGTAAGGTTCATGGATTTGAAGTTCAGGAAAGTCATATCGGTGATTTTAACGGACTGGTCGGAACTGCACCCATTTATTCGGCTGAAAGTTCAAATTTGATTGGTTACGTTCAGGTGACGAACAAACTGACAGCGTTTCATGCGACCATGCATGAAATTACCTTGCTAATTATTGGTTTGAGTTTTGCTGCTATTCTCATTTCAATTCTGATTGGCTATGTACTGGCAACCCGATTCTTAAGTCCGATTAAGCTGATTACCAATGCCATTGATGTTGTCAATGAGGAGCCGCAAAGCACGGTTCGAATTCCGGCATTGAAGCGCAATGACGAACTTGGCGATTTGGTGCTGGAATTTAACGGTATGCTGGATCGGATTCAACGTTACATTGATCAGCAAGGTGAATTTGTACAGGATGTTTCGCATGAGTTACGAACTCCGGTAGCTATTTTGGAAGGGCATTTACAATTGCTCAATCGTTGGGGTAAGGATGATCCGGAAGTGCTTAACGAGTCGCTGGCTGCTTCACTTCAAGAAATCACCCGGATGAAGAGCCTGATTCAGGAAATGCTGGATCTGACGCGCGCGGATCAGGTGGATGTTCAGTTCCCCAATGCGGTTGTGGATGTCCATAAAGTCGTCCAGCAGGTCGTTGCCGATTTTCGCATGATTCATCCGGAGTTTACGTTCACGCTAGACGATGACTTAGAGCAGACGACTTTTGTCCGCATGTACCGCAATCATCTGGAGCAAGTGATGATTATCCTCCTCGATAACGCCGTCAAGTATTCGACTGATCGCAAGGAAATTCATGTCTCAATGGCGCAAAACAGTGGCAATGGGATTGCAGTTGCCGTTCAAGACTTTGGTGAAGGTATTGCCGAAAAGGATCGGCGTCGCGTGTTCAATCGCTTTTATCGCGTTGATAAGGCTCGCAGTCGGGAAAAAGGCGGCAATGGGCTGGGGCTATCCATCGCTCAGCAACTGATCGAAAGCTATCATGGTCAAATTGAAGTAGACTCCGCTTTAGGTCATGGGTCGATCTTCCGGATTGATTTGCCAACGATTTCGGCGGACAAAGCCAAAGCACTTCAACGCCAAGAAGCAGCAAAGCAGGCTGCTGCGCCGAAAAGTGATACGTTAATTAAAAGCAATTTGTAGTCGGAACACAATCAATAAATGAACCGGTTTCGGAGTGTGAGCATTCTTGTTAACTCTGAAACCGGTTTTTGGCGTGTGGCCATATTTTTGCGCTGCCAGTAGGAGACTTTACCAGTTGTGAGCAGACAGGTGTACACCATTTTTGCTTTTATGGCAAATTTAGATTTCGACAATCAAAAAAGCCGCCTAATAAAGACGACTTCAATGTGTTGGTAATTTACTTACGTGGCCGTTGTTGTTTGCCGGCGTTTCGTTTGCGTAATTGTTGATGATCAATGGCATCTGGGTCTACTGGTTGCTGGCGGCTTTGGGTTCCGGTCGATCCGGCAGTGGCCGTGACGGCACCCCAGTCATCAAAGGTATGTTCATTAACAACTTCAACAGGCGGATTTTCTTCCATTTCGGCATCAAGCCGTTTCCGGATGTTGGGAGTTACAATGTAAGTGACGATGGCTTGCTGGATGATCAGAATAATCCCACCGGCACCAAAATACAAACCCAAGCCAGCGTTGTACATCATACAGAACACAAATGTCATGATCGGGCTCAGGAAAGCCGTTGCCTGCATTGCCTTTCGCTGCTCCGGCGGGACACCTTGAAGCATGATCAGGCTGACAATAATGTATGGCAGCGTGGCCAAAATGGTGACAATAAAGCTAGAATGTCCCAGCTGAATGCCAAAGAAAGTTGCGTGTGAAATCTCAGGCGAATACGCAATGGCTTGATATAAACCTGAGAAAATCGGAAATTGAATGAGCATTGGCAGGCAACCCATTGACGGGATCATGCTGGTGCCATTAGCAGAATAAATTTTCCGCATGTAATTATTCGCAGCCATTTGTTGTTCTGGTGTTTTTGCGCGCTTAACGGCATCCTGGACAATTTTTAATTGCGGTTGGAGAATCTTCTGCTTTTCCTGATAAGCCGTCATGGTTCGTTGTTGGCGCAGCATGAGTGGCAACACGATTAGGCGAACCAATAAGGTAATGACGATAATGGCAATCCCGTAACTGCTGGTCGACCCAACGAATCCGGCAATCCATTCCATCAAATGCTGCAACGGCAACCCGATTATCTTATAGAAAGTACCGAAAAATGGATCTGTCGGCGGCTTGAGTGTGACGCCTTGTTTCGTTGGCGAACACGCTGATAATAATAGCGGCAGAATGCCTACCGCTCCTAGTGCAAATATTTTTTTCGACTTGTGCATGAATAATTTCCCTTCAAAATGTCATCGGGTTTAACTATACTGTATGGACCAAGCGGATTCAACCGGTTACACGAAAACCGTTGAAGTCGGGCACATTTTCCAGCGGCTTTTCTTCAAAAGTCGACACGTTAGCGTAAGGATTCGGACCGGCTTTGACCTGTGCAATGAATTTGGCTAGATTGAGCGGTTCACCGGCTGCTTGAATGAAAACCGAGCCGTCAGCGCGATTTTCGATGGTGCCACAGATATTGAGATTATCCGCAATCATCTTCGTGGCCCAGCGAAAACCAACGCCTTGAACCCGTCCCCGAACGACGATTTGTTTAGCGAGTTTGACCAAAAAGACACTTCCTTTCGTGTAGAAGATTTGGATCGAAAGGTGATGAAAACATCTTCATCTTTGCTTTCTCCACAGTCCATACTAGTGTAGCATAAGGTATATAGAAAACGCGACAAGAGGCAAAAGTCGGATTTTTGTTTGTGGATGGTGCGGCTGAGATTGATTGGCGCTGGCTCACGCTCACATTAACGCGCTCGCCAGCCCAGAAACCTGCACATAAGGACCCTGGACGCAATGACCAAACCCGGGTCATCACGCCTGAGGCCGCTTATGCTCCGGTTTCTAACCGGGCTGGCTCACGCTCACTTTCTATAACGCGCTCCCCGGCGCAGGGATCTACGTGTAAGGACCTTGGTCGCAATGGCCAAAGACCGGCCATCACGCCCAAGGCCGCTTACACTCCGATCCCTAACCGCGCCGGATCGCGCTCACTTTTTAAAAGGAGATTTTTATGGAATATATTTCATCACCAAAAAATGACCGCATTAAAACGGCCAAGAAATTAACGGTTAAGAAACATCAAAAGGATGCTGGGCGCTACTTGCTAGAAGGGCGGCACTTGGTTCAAGAGGCGCTGGCGAGTGGGCAGACGCCTTATGATATTTATGCTACCGAAAAGTATGTTGATGATCGTGCGCTTAAGCCGTTTTATGACAAAATTACGCAGATTTCGGAGTCGGTTTCCGAGCATCTTAGTGACACCGAAACGCCACAGGGAATTTTTGCGGTTATGCCGCGTCAGGCCGGGCAATTGCCGGATCTTTTAAGTGGGCAGTTTTTACTGTTGGATGCGATTCAGGATCCCGGAAATGTTGGAACCTTGGTGCGGACGGCGGATGCTGCGGGCATTAAAACCGTCATTTTTGGTAATGGAACAGCCGACGCTTTTGGCCCGAAAGTTTTGCGCGCGATGCAAGGCAGCCAGTTTCATGTTCGCATCGTATCGGCAAAATTGATGCCCGTTATTAAAGCCTTGCAACGGGCAGGGATTCCCGTTTATGGCTCGGAGCTTAATGATAAAGCTAAAAGTTATCGCAGTATTCAACCGAGCGCACAGTTCGGGCTCGTTGTCGGCAATGAAGGCAATGGCATGGATCCTGTTCTTTTAAAGCAAACCGATACGAACCTGTATATTCCGATTCGGGGACAAGCAGAATCTTTGAATGTCGCTGTCGCAGCGGCCATCATGATGTTTCACTTAGTCGGTGATTAAGAATGTGTTACGAACGTGCTTTTTAGGGTGGGAAGCTGTTATACTATGGGTGTGTTCATCAAACCACAAAAGGAGCAGATGTCTTGAGCAAAAAACGCGATTGGCAATCGGATGCTGAGTACGTTGGGTATGTGGCTGATTTATTGGCTAAGCCCGAGGTCCAGCGACTGGCAGAACACCCGCAACACCATTATTCGAACCGATTGGAACATTCAATTAGTGTTTCCTATCAGAGTTATTTGATTGGGAAGCGCCTGCATCTGAATGTTCGTGCGATCGCCCGAGCCGGCTTGTTGCACGATCTGTTTTACTATGATTGGCGCAAAACCAAGTTCGACTTGGGGACGCATGCCTTTATCCATCCTCGGATTGCTTTACGGAATGCTGAGAAGTTAACCGAATTGTCACCGATGGAAAAAGACATTATCATCAAGCACATGTGGGGTGCAACAGTTGGCTTGCCGAAGTATAAGGAAAGTTTTGTTGTTTCTCTAGTTGATGATTATGCTGCGATGGATGAGGTCGTTGTACCCTGGATGCACAAGCTCCGGCATCCGATTCACACTCACTTAAAAGCTTTAAATTAGGATCGTGATTGACGGCAGTGCACTGTTATTGTCGTCATATTAGAGTCGTGGGCGGTGTCCCGCGGCTCTTTTTTGACGGGTATATTTTCCCCCACGAGCCGATATTAAATTGTGAGAGCAAAATTCAGCTTTGGATGCAGTGCCACGCTTTGAAACGTATTGTGAGTTTTTTTCGTTTATTTTAGACGCATCAATTAGCTTTTGAGTTGTTGATGATAAGCATGACTTGTAATATTTTGGGAGTGTGTTATGCTAACACTATCTAAATGTAAGTAAGCGGGTATGATGAGGTGAGTAGAGTGGATGCAACAGTAACCAGTAAAACCGAATGTCAAAGTCAACAAGTCGCTCTTTGTCCTAAGTTTCAGCACACATTTGAAATTTTGGGTAAGAAGTGGAACGGTTTGATTCTGGAAGTTTTGTTAAACAATGGCAATTCTCGGTTTAAAGATATTGCGCAACTGATTCCCCGGTGTTCGGATCGGGTTTTGGTCGAACGCTTGAAGGAACTTGAAGGCGAGGGCTTGATTGATCGTCTGACGCACAAGGACTCGGCTTTAATTGAATACGCCCTGACAGATAAAGGCCGGGCTTTGAATTCAGTCATGGCCGCTGCACACGCTTGGGGTGACGCATGGGTTACCGATGAAGAGTGCCATGCCAATGAAAAGCAAAAAAACGCGTAAAAGACGCGTTTTTTTCTTATGCCATTGTTGATCATTGGCCAGAACACATGTGAGAGACCCTAAGTAAAAAGAGCCTAATTACCCAACTATTAGCCATCAGCTCTTGACGTCTGCGCTGAATTTGCTAAGCTTGTCTTATCAAAAAAATGTAAAAACAATGACGAAAGCCCAAACAGGCTGGTAAATCAGGGAATGACGTTCACGAGACTGCAAGACGTCTGTTACCAAAATGTTTGTCTTCACTTTCTGAGTTGACTTTTGAGGTGGCAACACTTAGAAAGCTCCGGCCTGGCCGTTACCTTGTTGAGTGCATGAGGTTTTTTAATCATGAACAAGGGTGGTACCGCGATGCTTCGTCCCTTTTTTGAGAAGGGACTTTTTTTATGCCTTCAAACGTATCAACGGCGGACTTCTCAGGTTAGCAGTCAAGGAGGAAGAACATGGATCTTCAAACGAAACTTGAACAACTTTTTCAGCAAAATAATGAGGTGATAAAAAAGATCACCTCGTTGGACGAATTAAATCAGATTCGCGTCCAGTTGTTGGGGAAAAAAGGCCCCATCACCAGCGTTTTGCGCGGCATGAAGGATTTATCAGCAGATGAACGGCCAAAAGTCGGTGCCTTTGCCAATAAAGTCCGGGATGAACTGAGTACGGTGATTGAGACGCGTAAATCTCAACTGGAGCAGGCAGTCATCAACGAAAAATTGAAGTCTGAAACCGTGGACGTCACATTACCAGGCGATCCGGTAACGGCGGGCACACCACATATTATTATTCAGATTATGGATGACCTTGAAAGCTTCTTTATGGGCATGGGCTATCAAGTGCTAACCGGTCCGGAAGTGGAAGAGGATCATTACAACTTTGAAATGATGAACATCCCCAAGGACCATCCGGCGCGGGATATGCAGGAAACTTTTTATATTACCAATGAGTTGCTGATGCGGTCCCAAACCAGCCCGATGCAGGCGCGGACGATGGAGAAACATGACTTTACTAAGGGCCCGCTGAAAATGATCAGTCCAGGCGTGGTTTATCGGCGTGATGATGATGATGCCACACATAGCCACCAGTTCCATCAGATGGAAGGCCTGGTGATCGACAAGCATATTACAATGGCTGATCTTAAGGGGACGTTACTCGCCATGTGTCAGCATGTGTTTGGCGCTGATCGGACGATTCGCCTGCGCCCGAGCTATTTTCCGTTTACAGAACCGTCTGTAGAAGTGGACGTTTCCTGCTTCCGCTGCGGTGGCAAGGGCTGCCCTGTTTGCAAGTATACCGGCTGGATTGAAGTTCTCGGTGCCGGCATGGTGCATCCGAATGTTTTACGTGCGGCTAATATTGACGCCGATGTATATGGCGGGTTTGCATTTGGTCTTGGCCCGGATCGGTTTGCCATGCTGAAATACGGCATTGACGATATTCGCAGTTTTTACACAGACGACTTGCGCTTCCTTACGCAGTTCAGTCAGGAGGGTTAAGATGGACGTTTCATATGATTGGTTAAAAGAGCTTGTCAACATCCCGGTATCACCGGAAGAATTGGCCGATAAAGTGTCACGAACCGGAATTGAAGTGGACGATGTTAAACATCCCGATGCCGGATTGAAAAAGATTGTCGTTGGTAAGGTATTGGCGATCAAACCTCATCCAAACTCTGATCACCTCAACCTTTGTCAGGTAGATGTGGGTGAAGACGAACCGCGCCAGATTGTTTGCGGTGCTCCCAATGTTGCGGCTGGCCAAACGGTGATCGTTGCGCTTCCGGGAGCACGGATTGCCGATAACGTCAAAATCAAAAAAGGCAAAATGCGTGGCGAAGAAAGCCTTGGGATGATTTGCGCTTTGCAAGAAATCGGTTTTAATGAAAATGTGGTTCCCAAAGCGTATTTAAATGGTATTTACGTTTTCAATGAACCTTTAAAACCTGGTACTGATGCTTTAGCCGCACTTGGCATGCATGATGCGGTGTTGGATTTTGAGATTACGCCAAATCGTGCCGATGCTTTAGGCATGCGCGGCGTTGCTTGGGAAGTGGGCGCGACTTATGATGAAAAGCCGCACTTTGAAGAAAAGCCGCTGACAGAAGGTGATCGTCCGGTAGCGGATTATCTCAGTGCCGAAGTTAAAGACGCTCAGGATGCCCCGAGTTATCAGTTACGGGTGATTGACCACGTCACCATTAAAGAGAGCCCGCTTTGGTTGCAACGGCGGTTATGGAATGCTGGCGTGCGTCCGATTAACAACATCGTGGATATCACTAATTTCATCATGTTGGCATATGGTCAGCCGTTGCATGCGTTTGACTATGCTAAACTCGGTAGTCAGCACATTGAGGTTCGGCGGGCGCGCAATGGGGAACCGTTGACCACACTGGATGGTGGCGAACACGAACTAGATGACAGCGATATCGTGATTACAAATGGTCAGGTGCCAGTTGCGTTAGCTGGCGTGATGGGCGGCTTGGATTCAGAGATCTCGGAAACCACGACCACGGTTGTCGTTGAGGCTGCCAGTTTTAATCCGGTTAACGTTCGTAAAACAGCGCTGAAGTACAATTTGCGCTCAGAGGCATCATCGCGGTTTGAAAAAGGGATTAACTTAGCTGATATTAATCGCGCTTTAGATGCAGCAGTTGCCTGGATGAGCGACTTGGGTGGCGGACAGGCTGCCAAGGGAACCGTAAGTCCGACTGCGGTTGACGCAAAAGATGTCGTGGTTGATATTTCGCTGGATCATATTAATCACGTGTTGGGCACGACATTAAGCCAAGACCAGGTGACACGAATTTTCCAACAACTAGGTTTTGGCGTTGAAGTTGCTGATGGTTTATTTGCGGTTGCGATTCCACCTCGGCGTTGGGATATTCATATCAAAGCGGATTTGGTTGAAGAAGTCGCCCGTATTTATGGCTTTGACAATTTACCAAGTACACTTCCGACTACTACGATGACGATTGGCGAGTATACACCGGCGCAAAAGCGAATTCGCCGTACCCGCCATCTCCTTGAAGGGTTGGGTCTTAATCAAGCGATTACTTATGGCCTGACGACTGAGCAAGCGGCAACTAGGTTTAAGTTGCAACCCGGCGAGCCGACGCAGGTTGATTCACCGATGACCAAAGACCATGCCGTACTACGAATGAATATGGTGACAGGTCTATTAGATGTCATTAAATATAATCAGGCCCGTAAAGAAACAGATGTTGCCATTTACGAACAGGGACGGATCTTTACCAAAACCGGTGATCAGGTACGGCCAACTGAAATCGAGTATTTAGGCGGTGCTATCACTGGCCACGTAGCCGCCAAAAATTGGCATCAAGCCGCACGCAGCGTTGATTTCTTCTATGTCAAAGGCATTGTGACGCATTTGTTGGCGGATTATTCATTGGCTGAACCGGTGCACTTTGCAGCGACTCAGGCGGTGAGTGAACTGCATCCGGGTCAGGCGGCTGATATTTTGGTCGGGACGCAGCGAGTCGGCTTCTTGGGCCGTTTGCACCCGGCGTTTGAACATGAACAGCATCTACCCGCAACCTTTGTCTTTGAGCTCGACCTTGATGCCTTATTTGCGGCGCCGCGTCAGGAGAAGATTGCCCAGCCTGCACCGAAGTTCCCGGCTGTGACGCGCGATATTGCGCTGCAAGTTGCCGATACCGTTACCAATGCCGAAGTGATGCAGATCTTCCAGCAACACGGTGGCGCATATCTCAAAGACGTTACCTTATTTGATGTTTATGCAGGTTCGCATATGGCGCCGGGCCAAAAGAGTCTGGCCTATACGCTCACTTATCGGCGCGATGACCAAACCTTAACCGAAGAAGAAGTTACGCAGGCTTTTGATCGGGTCAAAGCAGCACTTGAATCTGATTTAGGGGCAATCATTCGTTAATCGTTAGTCGCATTTTAGCCGGTGGTTCGGTATGATAGTCACTGGCAACGGTCAATGGACTCAGTAACATTCAGACTGTATCGCGTCACCGTCAAGCATGATCTGACGGTGACGTTGCTACATAATGGCGTTGTCATAACTTTGTCTGTTATGCTTGGCGGTTATTTGTGTGCAAGCATAACGGATGAGGTTAACGTTGGCATGAGAAAAAGGAGGCATCTTTTTGGACAAGCGATCCCCGGACGTGGCGGGTAAACGACGCCAGCGGCAACATGAGAAAAAAGCATCGCAAAAAATCGTCGGTTGGGTTCTCGGTATTTTATTTGCTGTACTTGTGATTGTTGGACTGATGGGCTACCGGTATGTCAATTCAGCCTTACAGCCAGTTAACCCTAATGGCAAAACAAGCATTAATGTGACGGTCCCGGCTGGCTCTAGCACGAAACAAATTGCGAGCAGATTAGAAGCCAAGCATGTGATTAAAAGTGCCATGGTGTTCAACTATTACGTGAAGTTTCACAATATTGCCGATTTTCAAGCAGGACGCTATCAACTAACGCAACGTGACAATATGGATCAGGTGATTCAAAAGTTGCGTGCAGGTGGCACTTCAGCAGCCGCGGCGGGACAGTTGCTGGTAAAAGAAGGCGCAACGGTTGAGCAAATTGCGACTTCCGTTAATAAATTGGCTAAATCCAATCAAAATCTGACGAGCAAAAAATTCCTGGCCTTGATGAAGGACCAAACCTTTTTCAACCAGCTGGCTAAGAAATATCCTAAGTTACTTAGCGCTGCAGCCTCGGCTAAAGGGGTACGGTATCGTCTGGAAGGGTATCTTTTCCCAGCCACTTATAGCGTGAGCGCCGGTGAAACCACCAAGGATCTGGTTGAGGCAATGGTGGCAAAGACTGATAGCGTGATGCAAAGTTATTACAAGAGCGTTAAGAAACAAGGTTATTCTGTTCAGGAAGTGATGACCTTGGCCTCGTTGGTTGAGCGTGAAGGGGTGACCCAAGAAGATCGCCGTACCATTGCGGGCGTCTTCTTGAACCGGATTGATGCCGGTATGCCACTGCAGTCCGATATCTCTGTCATGTATGCCTTGAATACGCATAAGACACATTTAACCAACAAAGACACCAGCGTTGATTCACCGTACAACCTATATGTGCACACCGGTTATGGCCCCGGACCATTTGATTCACCGAGCGAACAAAGCATTGCTGCTGTTCTCAGTCCGAATGCCCGCAGTAAGGATTATCTGTACTTTGTTGCAAATCTGAAGACGGGTGAAGTGCTGTATGCAACGACTCGCGAGCAACATGATGCTAATACAGCTAAGTTTGCAAGCGATAATGCCGCTGCCGATAAATAAGCGCAACCGTTGATGAAGGCACCGCGGTCGTCCACCAATCCAATCAACAACGTGACGTCCTGACAGCGCAGCATGCAGCTAATTTTGGATATGATAAAATCATGTCCGGAAGCTAAATCAAATTTCAGGTTAAGCGGCCTTGGAAGCAGTGTCCAACCAGCGGACGTTATTTCCAAGGCTGTGTTATGCGCAGATCTTATATACTGAGTGAGGAAGGCTAAAATGCAACAGAAGAAACCTATTGTGATTGGTGTGACAGGTGGCTCAGCCAGTGGCAAAACCAGTGTCAGTCGGGCTATTTTTAATCATTTTTCCGGTCATTCCTTGCTCTTGCTGGCACAGGATGCGTATTATAAGAAAAGTGACAAACCGTTTTCAGAGCGGAAGAAGATCAATTACGACCACCCGTTGGCATTTGACACGCCGCTACTTAAACATCATCTGGAGCAACTCATTCATCGACATGCCGTTGATCAGCCGGTGTATGATTACAAGATTCATAATCGGTCGAATAAAACGGTTCACCTTGAGCCAAAAGACGTGATCATTCTCGAAGGTATCTTGATTCTTGATGACGAAGCGCTGCGCAACATGATGGACATTAAAGTGTTTGTGGATACAGATGACGATATTCGGGTGATTCGACGTATTCGCCGGGATATGGTGTCACGCGGTCGCACGCTGGAATCCATTATTAATCAATATTTAAAAACCGTGAAGCCAATGTATCATCAGTTTGTTGAACCAACGAAACGTTATGCAGATCTGATTGTCCCAGAAGGCGGTCAGAATCAGGTCGCCATCGATTTGCTGGTCACAAAGATCAAAAGTATTTTGGCAGAGCGCGGTTTAGAAGAGTAGCCATTGACAAATGGTTGCTGGCTTAATAAAGTGACTAAGGAAAATAAGAAGTGAGGTAAGTATTTTATGGCAGACAAAAGCTATCCGATGACAGCAGAAGGTAAGAAGAAACTTGAAAACGAATTAGAGGAATTAAAAACCAAGAAGCGGCCAGAAGTGATTGAACGCATCAAAGTCGCGCGTGGTTTTGGCGATTTATCCGAAAACTCCGAATATGAAGCAGCCAAGGATGAGCAATCAACCCTTGAGAATCGGATTGTTACGATTCAAACGATGTTGCGCTATGCCGAAATTATTGACGCTAAGGCAGTCGCTAAAAATGAAGTGTCAATCGGTAAAAAAGTCACCTTTGAAGAAGACGGCGATGAGGAAACTTATGAAATTGTCGGTGCGGCAGAAGCAGACGCCTTCAACGGCAAAATCAGCAACGAAAGCCCGATCGCTCAAGGACTGATCGGGCGTAAAGTTGGCGATCAAGTCACCATTAACACGCCCGGTGGTGAAATGACCGTTAAAATTACCAAGGTTGAAGGGTAAGCGAGTTTTTGACGGACTTGTAGGCTTCAATTTTGTAAGTAAGGCAAAAGCGGCAATCACGCTCAAATGCAAGAGCAGTGATTGCCGTTTTTTGTTCTTACTCGCGAATAATGGAGCAGGGTCATAATTCACAGCTTCAAAATTGAGGCGTACCATTTCTCACTAAGATTGAGAAATTTCTCGATTTTGTAAGAAATGATACGCTTTTTGGCTTCTTCATATTTGTATGAATGAGCTTTAACGATCCCAGTGCCAAAGCGGAGCAATCGTAGGCTAGATGGGGCTCAGCCGTGGAACAACACAGCGACCGGGCTTTGTCGCTGATGTTGTTAGGCGACTTGGAGACTGCCGGGCTTGCAGGCTCCAAGCGCCGTCTCCGCTCTAGCTTCGCGTCGCCACCCCATCTGGCCGGAGATTGCGTAGTTTGGCACGGCCCGGAACTACTTTAGCTACTTTCTCAGCTGTAGTATTCGGATTTTAGTGAGCATCACATCCTGAGATAGAACTATGTCTCAGTCCCGCCAGTTTCCAATGAATATCAGCCTTACGCCCTAAGCGAGTTGCGTTCCGATTCGTTATAATAATTCGTGAATAGTAGCAGGCTTTTTCGGATAGTGTGCTCTAAGTTCACAACGATTTTTAGATAAGGAGGGATCGCAATGCGCCGCTGGCAACTGTTTTTAGGAATTGAATTTGCGTTGATCCTCTGGCTGGGGTTTCAGATCATCACCAATCCAATGGCGTTGACAACGATCCTGTTTGGCGTTCTTTTTCTCTTTTTAGGTGCGCGTTGGCATCGAATGCGTGCGTTCAATGTGACATTTGGTGGTATCCTGTTGGTACTGGGAATCTTTATTAATCCGGCAGTCTGGTTGATTCTCATGGTAGCAGGCGTGTTCCTAATCATGGTGTTAACCAAGCCGGGGATGGGTTTTTCAATGTGGGACCGCAAACAATACGTTGCACCGGTCACGCAGGAGCCTGGGAAAAAAGCGGGTCGGCGCACGGTTCATTCATGGGGCAACCGGCAAACCATTGCGCCGAGTTACGACTGGGATGACATCAATATGGTCGTTCCTGCTGGCGATACCATTATTGATTTGGGGGATACTTTCCTGCCTAAAGGCGACAGTGTTATTATGATTCGCAAAGGCTTTGGCAAAACCAGAATTCTGGTTCCCATTGGCGTTGGCGTCGCGGTTGAACATGCGACATTTTACGGGCGGCTCCATTTTGAAAATGCGGACTCGATGCTGCATAGTCAAAGCGTAACGATGTATTCGCAGGATTATGACGATGCACCACGGCGTATCCATATCATTACGAATGTAGTGGTAGGTGACTTGGAGGTGCTGGCGGTATGAGGCGACGAATGTTAGTCGGTTTTTTTATGATCTTGCTGGTCTGGACACTTCTAGTCGAGGCCTGTTTGGTTTTTATGCTGGCAAAAGTTACTCAGCACGATTTTCTACGCCTTTTATTAGCCAATGTATTGTCGGCGCCACTGCTGGTTTATTTGCTCATTGGCGCGTTATTGATTAGTTCTGGTGCCACGGTGATTGTGCTTTGGCGCCAGCGGGTCGTGCGTAGTCAGTTGGATAGTCGTTTAGCCCAATTAAACGCTGGACAGTATCAGGCACCGATTTTTAATCGATCGCAACAGGCTGAAGCCGCATTGGGAAAACAACCGGCTGCCTTGCTTGAAGCATTACGGCAAAAAATGATACGCTTGCAACGTGAAATCGAACGTTATAGTAACACACCGGTGCGATTTTCCGGCGAGACGCGGGAAGCCATTTTAACCGGCGAACGCCACCGATTAGCGCGTGAATTACACGATTCTGTTTCCCAGCAACTCTTTGCTGCCATGATGATGCTGTCGGCGTTGCGCAGTGTGGCGGCCCGCGATCCCAAACAAGAAGCTTTGAATAAGCAACTGGATACGATTCAAAAAGTAATTAATGAGGCCCAGGCAGAGATGCGCGCCTTATTGCTGCATTTGCGTCCGACGAATCTTGAAGGAAAGTCACTTAAGCAAGGCATTATCCAGTTGCTGAAGGAATTACAAACTAAGATCACCATCAAAATCACTTGGCAACTGGACGATATTCAGTTGAATGCAGCTGCGGAGGATAATCTTTTTCGCATTGTTCAGGAACTATTAAGCAATACGTTGCGGCATGCAAAAGCTGATAGTCTTGAAGTCTATCTGAAGCGGTTGCAAGATATGGTTATTTTGCGTATGGTTGATGATGGTGTCGGGTTTGATCCAAAAGAAACCAGTAGTAATGGCAATTATGGACTGGCCAATATTAAAGAACGCGCGGCAGCCATGGGTGGTACGGCAAAGGTCGTTAGCGTGGTCGGCCAAGGAACCAGTGTTGAAGTCAGAGTACCGTTATCAAAGGATGTTGCGCATGATTAAAGTATTGATCGTTGATGATCACGAAATGGTTCGACTGGGGCTGTCCACCTATATTGGCGTCCAACCCGATTTAGAAGTCGTTGATCAAGCCGAGAATGGTCAAGAAGGGGTCGAAATGGCCCTGAAAGATCGCCCGGATATTATTTTGATGGATTTGGTGATGCCGGTTAAAGATGGCATTGAAGCGACAAAAGAAATTCTAAAAGCATGGCCGCAAGCTCGTATCATCATTTTGACAAGTTTTATCGATGATGCCAAAGTCTATCCTGCCATGGAAGCCGGCGCGGCCAGTTATATTTTGAAAACCGCAACGGCCGAAGAAATTGCCAAGGCTATCCGCCAGACTGCCAGCGGGGAACGGGTACTTGAGCCGCAAGTCACCACGAAGATGATGAATCGGATGAATCATCCGCAGTCGCAATATGACGAGCTGACGAACCGCGAACGTGAGGTATTACAGCTTATTGCACAAGGCAAGTCGAATCAGGAAATTGCGACCGAGCTCTTTATTACATTGAAAACCGTTAAAACGCATGTCTCAAACATATTGGCCAAATTGGATGTCGAAGACCGGACGCAAGCAGCGATTTACGCGCTTAAGCATGGTCTGGTAAAAAATGATCAAGGAGATGATGGGGTTGCAACTCGCGATCACTGATAAAGCTAGTCAATGGTTTCACCGCGAATTAGATTTGCCTGCTGAAGGTGCCGGCATTCGATTCTTTGGCAAGGCTTATGGTAAAACCCAGGTGCATGATGGTTTTAGCGTGGGCATGACGCGCGATGACCACCCTGACCAGCCAATTATGGCGGTTAAAAAAGATGGCGTGACTTATTTCGTTAACCCGACAGATGCGTGGTTTTTTGAGAATCTGGTCATGACGGTTGACTATGATGCACATCTTGACGAGCCTAAGTACGAATTTAAAGAAGAATAATAAAGTCCGCTGCCAGCGAATTGTCGTTGTTTCACTGGTGGCGGACTTTTAATTATAAGTTGGTACCTACCAACTCGCGGACACTTTATTTTCCAATTATGGTGCGGCGTTTTGCTTCAATAATTCCCGTTCTTTTTTTGCGAGATGTCACGAGCCACCAGCAAAACGTCAGCAGTACACCGGCGATGGTGATCAAGCTGCCCCAGCCTAACAAGGGTGGTCGATAGCGCATGGTAATGTGGTAATGGCCGGGTTTTAACGGAAGCGCCATGAAAATACCTAAACTGGTTTTGGGTTTCACCGGTTGTCCGTTGACCTTGACTTGCCAGCCAGGTGCAGTGGGAATAGTGGTTTGCAACATCTGGTTTTGCTTGTGAATGGTGATATTGGCGGCAAGTGTGGTGGCAGTCACATGGGTTACGTGCCAGCCGCCTGTTTGCAGTTGCGTAAGGTCCTGGATCAGCTGCTCCGTATGCGCTTGATACAGACCGATATTTTCAAACCAGGCTTCTTTTTTGTTGAGTTGAAAAGTTAACGTCTGAATTTCTGCCGCGTTTGCGGGGGTGACGTTAACGGTGATGGTATCATTAAAACTTTCTGGTAACGTGACCGTTTTCCCATTTTGTTTCAAGGTAACCAAATGATTGGCAAAATGACTTCCGAGGGTGAGTACATAGGTTTTGCCAGTTTGCGGTTGAAATTGATATGTCACCGTGTGCGGACCGGAACCGCTTTTGGCAAAAGTTGGGTTTGTACCCGTGGTGACGCGGCGGACGCCGGTTAAAGTCGGTGAAGGAAGTGGCAAAGCAGTAAAATAAGGCGTTGTGTTTTTACCCAGTGCTGCTTGCAAAATAAAGGATTGGTTGGCAAGCGGGGTGTCGCTGTAAAGCTGCTGATTTAATAACGCTTTGTCCGCCGCAAAACCCAGTTGTTGGGCAAATGGGGATTTTAGCACCTGCCACGGACCGACTTGTCGCAGCTGTTGATACCACTTTAAATCAGGTCGTTGTCCGGCATCAGGTAAGGCAGCGCAAGTATGAGTCGGCGTTAAAAAATATTTAATGCCAAGCAAGCTGTCGGTAATCAATGTCCCGTTAGTGTATGCGACCGAGCCATCGTCTTCCGGTTGCCCGATTTGGCCGAAGAATTGAGGTGTGGCCGGCTCAAGTAGCGAGTTGAATTGATCGGCGCCGCGGTAATTGCCTGTCATCGGATCGTTACGGGTGCGAATCGTTGTTTTGCCAATACGAAAAAAGCCGTTATCTGTTTGATTGATGGTGCGTGCGCCTTGGATAAGGGCCGCGGCGTAATCATGGTAAGCATGATGATCAAGATACGCCAATTGATTTAGCGTTAAAATTAAACTGCCACTCATATCGACCAACACAATGGCAAAACCGAACCAAAACGGACGGCGGTGATCCAGGCTTAGCCAGACCAAGACGAGCAACAAGGTGCCAATGCCAAAGATCAGGTGGCCGATGGTTAGAAAGTTGTAATGGTTAAGGTGAAGCGCAACATCCCCATCTATGAGCCCGAATACGATTAATAAAATAACTAGCGTCCGAAATGAAAGCGCCGATTGATGCTTCTGCAGGGTGCTGATGCCGAGACTGAGTAACCAAAAGCATAAGATAAACGTAAAGCGATACGGGTACCAAACCGGGAATTGAAAGCCATGCCACATTAAGTCAAGCGGCTCAAACATGCACGAAAGCACTAAGAAAGCGGTCACCAAAGCAGCAGCCATTTTTTGGCGCCATGTCTGGTGTCGTGATATAAAGAAAAGAATGGCTAAAACAAAGCCTAAAGCACCGATATAAAAATTAGGGTATCCTGAAGGCATCTGATCAAAATTGAAGCTTCCGGGCAGCATTTTGCTAAGCAGTCGATCCGGCGCGTATTCGAACCGCCATTGGATGGTTTTGACGGTATAGGTGCCTTTGGATTGGGCGAGTTGAAACCAGGTAGGCAGCAACACGACTGCGCTGTTCATACCGGCCAAGATGCTAGCCCAGGCAAAGCGCAGACCTGCATGTGCTGTCTGCCGCCAAGAAACGGCATGACTGCCCAGCCAGTAACCGGTATAAAGCACCAGGAAAATGGCGATCATATACCCTGTGTAGAAGTTGACAATGAAAGCCGCCGTTAACCAACCGATATAAGCAAAAACGCGCCCGCCGTTGAGCAGCGTCTCCAGACTTTGGATGATTAACGGCAACAAAATGGCGGCATCAAGCCACATCAAATTAAAACTATTGGCCAACATCCAGCCGCTTAAAGCATAAGCCAGCCCAAATGTGGGGATCATTAAACCCGTAATCGCATGACGTTTGGCATACCACCCCATCGTCAAGCCCGCCGTACTGATTTTCAAGATCATGATGACAAAAACGGCGACATCCAGCAGGTCGGCAGGAAACAGCACAACTAACAGGTTGAAGGGACTCAATAAATAATAGGCAAAAACCCCGAACATATCACCGCCTAGCCCTTTATTGAAGGCGTAAAAAAGTTGTCCGGGATTGCCTAATAAGGTTTGGCGCAAGTAGGCAAAGAAATCAATGTATTGCTGGCCGAGATCAACGGTTAAGACGCTACTGGACCCAAATGGAAAAGCACCACGAATGGCAAAGTAAAAAGCCACCAATAGCCCCGGTAATAGAAAACTCAGTATTAACGGATACTTTTTCGACCAGACTTGTCGCACATGCCCTCACCAACTTCTAAATTAAAATTAATTCCAGCTTATTTTTAAGCTGTTACTGTGAATCAAGCATATCATA
>NZ_JBVAYD010000027.1:0-35895 GCF_055413445.1 Lacticaseibacillus sp. 22
AAAGATAAGATCCGGTCATTGACCGGATCTTTTTTCGTAACTAATAATTCAATGCGACGAATTTGATGAAAGCGTTGAAGAACGCTTGAAAACACTCATTAATGAGTGCTAAATTGCAAGAGCAGGTATAGAAACGAGGTCTGGATAATGCCAACAAATGCGACAAAGGCAACACTAAAATCTTTGACAGCCAGAGGCACTGTTGTTGTTGATTTTTGGGCGCCGTGGTGTGGCCCATGTAAAATACTTGAGCCCATATTAACGGCATTGGAGGCGGAGTTATCAGGCCTAACCATTGTCAGATACAATGTTGAAAAAGATCCTTCCTTACCACAGACGATGGGTATTATGTCGGTGCCAACGCTGGTGGTTTATCAAGATGGTCATGCTAAGGAAAAAGTGACCGGTGTCTATGCTAAGGAGAAACTCAAACGTTACTTTGAAAAGAAGCTAGAGGCCGGGCGATGACAAACGTGATGAAGCAAAGTAAGGTGAATGACCAAAATCAGGTTCTAGCTACATGCTTATTAGCGGGCCGGATTATGATTGAAGGCGGCTCCGAGATGTATCGTGTGGAAGATACGATGCGGCGAATTGCCGTTAATGCGGGACAGCCGGATACCTTGGTTTTTACAACGCTTACCGGAATCTTCGCTAGTATTGAAAACCAACCCTATATTCAGGAACGCCCGATTAACAAGCGATCAATTGATATGGAGAAGGTCGCCCGCGTTAATCAATTGTCACGCTTGTTTGCGGCAAAAGAAATTGATTTGGGTGACCTGCATGCGGCTTTGACGCAGTTGGATCAGAATACCCCGTTTTTTCCAATATCATGGCAGATTCTGAGTGCTGCCGTGGTGAGTGTGACGCTAATGATTCTGTTTGCGCAAAAATATGATTGGTTTGATATCCCCTTAGCAGCTGTTGTTGGTGCGATCGGCTTTTGGGTCGATATCAAGGTTAATACGATCACGAATATCCGTTTTATCAGTGAACTTTTAGGTGCCTTGGCTGTCGGATTAACTGCATGGATTGGCATCAGGCTGGGATGGGGACATAGCCTCGATAACATTATCATTGGTGCCATTATGCCGTTGGTGCCCGGCGTTGCCATTACGAATTCGATTCGTGATATGTTGGCTGGACACTTGTTATCCGGCATGGTAAGAGGAATGGAATCGATTCTCAGTGCTTGTGCCATTGGGGTTGGCATTGCGATTATTTTTCGATTCTTTTAGTAAAGGAGGCAGGCGGTTTGTCATGGATATTCGCGTTACTTATTCAGCTATCTTTTAGTTATTTGGCAACGGTGGCGTTTGCGATTATCATTAATGTCCCGCGAAAGGCGCTTAATCTCGCTGGTTGGTCGGGAATGATGGGTTGGTTGGCATACTGGCTGTTGATGGAAGCAGGAATCGGACGGATGATGGCGAACCTGACTGGCGCTTTTGTCATTGGGCTATGCGGTATTTTTTTTGCCCGCTATAAAAAGATGCCTGTGATTATTTTTAATATCCCGGGATTTGTTCCGCTTGTGCCTGGCGCAATTGCTTATCAGGCGGTGCGTGCAGTCGTGATGGGGCAATTGAATGCCGCCTTGCGTTATGTGAGCCGCGTCATCATGATTGCCGGTGCGATTGCTGTCGGCTTCATGTTGGCGCAACTGCTGTCGGAATTATTATACAGACGCGCTGTTTTGAAACCCAAAAAGTGATACAATACTTATATGCGATGAGTCGAGTAAGCATGTATCAATGCTGAAAGAAGCAGCTGACAGGTTAAGAGCCACCCGCCGGATTTGTGGGGTCAGCGATCTCAAGGTTGTGGAGCCAGCGAGATCCTATCCAAGTTTTTGGATACTGCAAGAGGCAGTCAGATAATTTATCTGGCTGCTTTTTTTAATGCTCAACAGGACAGCTTGTTTTTAATTTGTTTTTTAAAAAGTTTTTCCACGAACCAACCTGTTATTTATTAACAAAATTATCAGAAATAGCGTACAGTTTTCTGGGCTGAAAATCGGCGTGAATATAAATGGATTTTGCGTCATGATACAGACAAAGATGTCTCAATGTAAATGACTATCAAAAAGTTTAAAAATTAAGTTGACTTTTTAAGTGAACCAGATTAATATTCTAACCAATCATTAATCTTACTTGAAAGAAGGCGGGTCTATGTCAGTCATGTGTATGTCAGCAGGCACGATGTCTGTTGGGGTTATTAATCATTTAGCCTTGTTGTTGATGTCAGGGACCCGACCGTTTGATCAATAGCGATCAGCGTATCGAGCCCCGTCTTCGCATTGGCAATGGGGCGCTGATACAGGCACCCATTCGTTGGAATGGGTGCCTTTTTTCTTCGAGATTAATGACAATTCGCGGATAGACGCAAAGGGGGAACCAAAATGGCGAAAAAGTTTCTAAAGACGATTATCAGCACAGGGATGATTGCGGCATCAGTATTGGCCTTATCAGGATGTGCGACCAAAAGTGCTGCGAATAAGGGTAACACGGCGGGCAGCACCATTAAGATTGGGGTCAATATGGAATTATCCGGGGCTGTAGCTGGCTATGGCGAACAGGAAAAGCAAGGCGTTGAGTTGGCGGTCAAACAGATTAATGCAGCAGGTGGCATTAAGGTTGGCAACAGCAAGAAGAAGATCACGGCGATTTATCGTGATAACAAGTCCTCAACCAGCGGAGCCGCATCCGTTGCTGCTCAGTTGGCTAATAGTGATAAGGCGGTCGCAATCGTAGGGCCGGCAACCACTAACGACGGCACGGCATCCATCCCGAATGTAACAAAGGCTGGGGTGCCAATGGTTGGACCAAGCGCGACGGATCCAAACTTTACCTTGCAAAAAAATGGCAGCGTTCAAAAGTATGTTTTCCGCGCTTGTTTCACCGATGCCTTCCAGGGTGAAAAAGCAGCAGTCTTTGCTAACGATACCTTGAAAGCTAAAAACATTGCAATCATCGCTGATAACTCGACTGATTACGGAACCGGTTTGGCAAAAGCATTCAAAAAGAAGTTCGCCGGCAAAGTGGTCGCGACCGAGTATTATCAATCCGGCGATAAAGACTTTAACGCGATGCTGACGAATATCAAAAATAAAAAAATTGATGCCATTTACGCACCTGGCTATTATTCAGAGCTTGGCCTTGTGATCAAACAAGCGCGGCAGGCAGGCATTAAAGTGCCAATTATTGGTGCCGATGGGATGGCTGATCCAAAACTTGCCAAGATTGCCGGAGCCGAAAATGCAACTGATATTTATTACACCACGCCATTTTCAACGCTGAGTGCAAATCGCAGCAGCTTGGTTAAGAACTTCCTAGCTAACTACAAGAAGCAATACAACGCAAACGCCCCGACGTTCTCGGCACTGGCTTATGATTCGGTTTACATGATCAAGCAAGCGATTGAAGATCAAAAGTCTGCTGATTCGGCTAGCATCGCAAAAGGCTTAGCTAAGATCAAGAATATGCCCGGCGTTACCGGTACCACAACGATTGATAGCAAGCATAATCCGGAAAAGCCGATTGCGGTTGAAGAATTGACACAAGGCAAAATCACAAAGGTGTATACGGTTAAATAATGCGCCTGTTGGAATTGCAAAAGGGGGTTACATCGCTTGCAGACCATGATGCAACAAATTATCAATGGACTTTCACTCGGCAGTATTTATGCCTTGCTTGCACTGGGCTACACCATGGTCTATGGGATCATCAAGTTGATCAACTTCGCACATGGTGATATCTACATGCTCGGTGCTTTCTGGGGCTATTACGCGATTAATTATCTCCACTTTGGGTTTGTGACGGCGCTATTGTCAGCCATGTTGATGGCCAGTCTTTCAGGGGTATTAATCGAATATCTGGCTTATCGCCCGTTACGTAACTCACCGAGAATTGCCGCATTGATTACGGCCATTGGGGTTTCCTTTTTCCTTGAAAATGGGATGTCGTTTTTGTTTGGCGCGAATGCTCGTAATTTTCCACAAGTCATTGCGACTAAAACGTATCATCTCGGCGGGGTGGATATTTCAAACGTTCAGTTGTTGATTTTATTCACTTCGCTGGTTTTGATGATACTGCTTCAATTCATCATCAAAAAGACAACAATGGGGAAGGCGATGCGTGCGGTTGCGGTTGATCCGCAGGCGGCTCAGTTAGTCGGCATTAATCCGGATCACGTCATTTCCTTTACTTTCGCGTTGGGATCGGCATTGGCCGGGGCGGCTGGTGTCATGATCGGGCTGTATTACAACTCAATTGATCCTTTGATGGGCATGGTACCAGGCATCAAAGCCTTCGTTGCTGCGGTTGTCGGCGGTATTGGCTCGATTCCGGGAGCGGCGATCGGTGGCTTCTTGATCGGTCTGCTTGAAACCGGTGTCCAGGCAATTGGCTTGTCCGCTTATAAGGATGCGGCCGTTTATCTGGTTCTGATTTTAGTCCTCGTCGTCTTACCGGCCGGGTTGTTTGGCAAACGTCAACGAGAGAAGGTGTGAGCTGATGCTTAAAAACTTACGCAGCAAATTAATCTGGTTGGCGATCATGGTGGCTGGCTTTGTCTTGATCGATATTGGCGAGTTTACCGGAATCGTCAACAGTTTTATTGAAAATGCGCTCGTCACGATCGGTATCAACATTATTTTGGCAGTTGGCTTAAACCTCATTATCGGCTTTTCCGGTCAGTTTTCATTGGGTCACGCCGGGTTTATGGCAATCGGAGCGTATGCGACTGCTATCGTCACGCAAAATATGGCGACCCCGCTTGGCTTTTACCTTGCCATGCTACTGGGGATGGTGATTGCCGTGATTGCCGCGTTAATTGTCGGCATTCCGACCCTGCGCTTGCGTGGTGACTATCTGGCTATTGCAACGATGGGGGCGGCCGAGATTATTCGCGTTATTATCAATAATCTGAAAATCACCAATGGACCAGCAGGCATGTTCAATATTCCGCCGCTTGCGTCTTGGCCCACGGTATACGTGTTGATGTGTGTTACCACCGTGGTCATTGTCAACTTTGTTCATAGTCGCTCAGGACGTGCGATCATGGCGATTCGCGATGATGATATTGCCGCAGAATCGATCGGGATCAACCCGACCAAATGGAAGTTGGCCGCGTTTGTGTTAGGTGCCGCAACAGCTGCCATTGGCGGATCCTTACATGCTAGTTATTTGCAGACCATTGCACCAGGCGACTTTGGCATTATGAATTCTATTTCACTCTTGATTATTGTCGTGCTAGGCGGTGTCGGTAGTATGACTGGGACGTTTGTGGCGGCAATTGTTCTAGGCGTGATCGACACGGTTTTGCAGAACTTCGGGACGTTGCGCATGGTCATCTACGCGTTGGCTTTGATTTTGTTGATGGTCTTTAAGCCGTCCGGACTTCTGGGCCATTATGAGCTTTCTTTTAGCCGCAAACGGCGCGCGCGAAAGGAGGCGGCGTCATGACCAAGCAATTGGTAGTCGAGCATGTTAGCAAAGTCTTTGGTGGACTTAAAGCAGTGGCAGATGTCAGTTTAACCATTGATCAAGGTTCCTTGATTGCGTTGATTGGGCCAAACGGTGCCGGGAAAACCACGCTGTTCAACATGCTGACCGGCGAATCCGGACCGACAACCGGTAAAATCACACTCAACACAGCAACCGGTGCCGTCGATATTACCAAAAAAAAGGCCTTTCAGGTTGCTAAACTAGGCGTTGCCCGAACTTTTCAGAATATTCGACTGTTTGGGGCGATGTCGGTTAAGGAAAACGTCTTGGTGGCTAGAACCCACCTGTATCACGAAAGTTTTCTGGGAACGGTTTTGCGCTTACCGCAGTTTTATCAAAAAGAGCAGGCAGTCGGAATGGCGGCTGATGAATTGCTCACCTTTTTCGAACTCAATGATGTGGCTGATGAACCAACTGCCAGCCTGCCATATGGGACGCAGCGGCGAGTGGAAATTGTGCGTGCCGTTGCTACTAAGCCGCAACTACTTTTTCTAGATGAACCGGCCGCGGGGATGAATCCTGAAGAAACGGCTGATTTAAGCCGCTTGATTGCTCGGGTGCGGGAGCATTTTGGCATTACGGTGGTTTTGATTGAACACGATATGTCACTGGTCATGAATCTGGCAGAGTATATCTATGTCCTTGATCACGGGGCGATGATTGCTGAAGGTACGCCACAAGCGATTCAGCGCGATCCGCGGGTTATCAGTGCGTATCTGGGAGGTGAGGTGCATGCTTGATGTCAAAGATCTGGTCGTCAATTATGGCGGGATTCAGGCAGTTAAAGGGGTCAGCTTCCGCGTGCAAACCGGCGAAATTGTGGCCTTGATTGGGGCGAACGGGGCCGGAAAAAGTACGATTCTAAAAACAATTTCCGGATTGTTACGGCCGCGTTCCGGCACTATCCTGTATGAAGACAAGAACATCGTGGGGATGGCAGCAGCCAAAATCGTGAAAATGGGCATCTCGCAAGTGCCAGAAGGACGCCACATTTTTGCCGGGTTGACGGTGAGTGAGAACTTGCAGATGGGGGCATTCGGACTAAAGGACAAACAAGTCGCCAGTGATCAACTGGCGGTCGTCTATGATCGGTTCCCGGTTTTAAAAGAACGTCGCAATCAAGACGCGGCAACCCTTTCCGGTGGGGAACAGCAGATGTTGGCGATGGGCAGAGCGTTGATGGCCCGACCAAAATTACTCTTACTCGATGAACCTTCAATGGGCTTGTCACCGATCTTTATTCAGGAAATTTTTGATATTATTACCAAGATTAAAAGCCAGGGGACGACCATTTTGTTAATTGAGCAAAATGCTAAACAAGCACTGGCCGTAGCTGACCGCGGGTATGTTTTAGCAATCGGCACGCTGAAGTTAACCGGAACCGGGACTGATTTGCTGGCAGATCCGGCAGTTCAGGCGACTTATCTGGGAGCGCAACCAGCGACCAGCTGAGGCAGATAAGATGTTATTTTGCAGACGAGCAGCGATTGGAGCTGCTCGTCTTTTTTATAAAAAATATTATATCGATTGATGTACGCGTGTAGCATGATATCGGTAGATCAAGGACATCAACACCATCGCATCTGCTTTGGTAACCTTGAAAGGGAGGATAAGGACTTGAACTTAATCGCGCACCAACAGTGGCTGGTGGACTTTTACGAAAAGCGCCACTGGTATCAATATTCACCGTTCATTCGGCTCAACTTTCTCACAGAGGAAACCGGCGAATTATCGCGGGTTATACGAGCCATTGAAATCGGGCGTGATCATCCGGGCAAGCCGGTTCAAAACGAAGCGGATCTGGAGGCTAACTTAAAAGAAGAACTAGCAGACGTGTTGGATCAGGTTTTAATCTTGAGCGCTAAATTTAAGATCGATCCCAATGATTTGTTGGCGCAAAGTGAACATAAATTGAAGGCGCGTTTTAAGAAAGATGTTTGAGCCAAGGTGATTGCTTCGATGAACAGTGAGCACTTGGATTGTCTGAAAAGTGTCCATAGAAAAACGGTTCCGGCAAACTGATGCCGGAACCGTTTTTGCGCGGAGCCTGTTAGAGGTGATTATTGATTTTGTCCCCCATCGCCCGGTGCTGGACCAACACCGCGGCCGCTACCGCCTGTTCCCGGACGAACGCCTTGTTGATTTGGTGTTGCAACCATGTATTGACTGATCAGACTAACAATCTGCCGGTTTTGCGGCAAAGCGCTATGGTTGGCATCATCGCCTGAGACGGTAATCTGGGTATAATGGGCAACCTGATTTTGGAAAATATACTTACCGGCTTCGACACTTTCGATCGGCACCGTGCCATCGCCATCCAACGTCTCGGTTCCGGCAATCGAGTAAACGGTTAGACTGCTCGGAAGCTTGTTGCGACTGGTTATAAAGTCATTGAGCATCTGCGTCCGGTTATCCGGATTACTTTCTTCGAGGTTATACGGGGTGCCAATGGTCATTAGGCGGGTCATTTGAACATCTGAATCGTTGTAATATTTTTCTAGAAAAAGCGTGAAAATGAGTCCGCCATTACTGTGACCGATACCGCGGAACCGGTTGAAATTGTAAGTCTTTGCCAGCTGCTTAAACGCAATATTGAACCATTCGGCCTGTTTCTTAATATTGTTGTAACCATCTTTATTATTTTCAAATGCCACAACGATATAAGGTTCGGTATCACGGGCTGCGATTTTGCCACTATAGGTCATGGTGCCATTTGTCTTCACCGTGATCTTTAAAAGACTATGACCGGTTGTTTGCGCATTGAGTTGCGTGATTAACGTGTTAAAACGGTCTTCGGTGGCCGAACTCCCCGGAATTAAGATAATTGGCTGCATTCGGGAATTGTGAACCACACGCGCAGATTTAACGTTTTGCGCCATCCACTGAGTTGCGGGAAACACGACAGCACCCATTGCAAGTACGCTGAGAACAAGCAAAAGCCATTTGCGCCAATGTTTAATCATGATGACCACCCACTTTTGCCGATTCAAGATTGATGGTTTCGGCTAACCGGACAAACGGGACATAAATGAAGACTGAAATGACCAGACACAAGACTGCGACTAATAATGCGACAAGATTGCCATTGGTTCCCAGAAACGCGATTAAGGGTCCAGGGGTTGTCGCCGGGACCGTGTAAACGGAAGGCGGCATAAGATGCAGTCTGATGGCAGTCCAGGCAATGGCCATGTTGATCAGCGGGGTGATTAAAAACGGAACCAGCATGATCGGATTAAGCATCACCGGCCAGCCGATCAGAACCGGTGAGCTGACATTTACCAAACCCGGAAACAACGATAACTCGGCGATGCGACGTGATGCCTTTGACCGGCCGACCCAGAGCGTGGCGATAATCAATGCTAAGGTCATGCCCACACCGCCAAAGCTGGCAAACGGACGATAAATCGTGCCCATCGTGATTGGATTGGGAACGTTAAATAAATCGGCATGCTCCAACGCATAATTCAAATTGGCGGTTGCCGTGGTGCTGCCTGATTGAACCATCAACGGATTAATCGGACCTTCAATCCCGGCCCACCACATCAAAGCATTGATCGTTGTGACAAGCGCAAGTCGCAGTGAAACGTGGGTTAAGTGAGCAGCCGGGAATTGAAAGACCACGTAAAAGAGGCCCACAAACCCTTCTGTTGAAACAAAACCGAGTCCGTAATTAATGACCACACAGCTAATGAGTATCAGGACCATCATCCAGGTTCCCCGTAATCCGCGACTGACGAGCCCGGCGATGGTATAGCGATGTGAAGGCTCTTCTAAGTCCGCCCGCGTGAAGCGAAAAAGCCAACCGATCAATAACCCGAAAATAATTGCAATAAACAAGCCGCGATAGCCCAGATTGTTCATTTGAAAAACTGATTGGGCATTCCGGCGTGTTTCAAGATTGAGAATTAAAAAGGCACCGACGCTTGTGACGGCAGCTAGAGAATCGTCCTTCTTATACGATCGTGCAACATACTTGGCAACAAAAAAGGCAGTCATGACGGCCATTAAATTAATGGTGACATTTTCGATGGCGATCAGGAGTGTGCGCATCTGGGTATAAAAAGGAATGACCTTGTTGAGATTATAAATGACGGCAAAAAAACCGTTACGCGAAAAAACACTCAACTCAAGCATTTGTGCCCATGCGCCGATCACGACGAACGGAAAAATGACAGCAAAAGTTTGTTGAAGGGCACGATAAGTTCGAGTTTGCCGCAGCCGAACACTATTTGCTACGAGCATCGGAAGCAATCTTTTTGTGAGATTGCTCATGACTGCCATCTCCCTTGATTTGTTGAACACCTATTACTGTTATTCTAACAAATATTATTGTAATCGAGTAGTTTTATGACGGACAGGGCGGCGGGTTTGGCAAACGAGAAGATGACACATTGACGAACGTGACTTGAGCAATGGCGATGGGGGTTCACTTGTTACTTTTGTTGCAGCGTATGCAAGTGACTCGTTACCATGGTATCCTTAAAGCTGGAAAGCAAAAGACGTTAATTAGAAAGCGCGTTCATAAAGGCAGTATCGCTATTCTTGCGCCACGTGAATACGCGCGTCTAAAGCATGATGGAGGCATAAAAATGGATAAGCCATTGGCAAAGTATATTGATCACACGTTATTAAAGCCAGACGCAACGCAAGCCCAGATTGATGTGATTTTGGATCAGGCGAAGCAATATGATTTTGCTTCAGTGTGCATTAATCCTTATTGGGTTGTGCGGGCAGCAGCCAGTCTACGCGACACCGATGTTAATGTTTGCACGGTTATTGGTTTCCCACTTGGCGCTAACACGACACAGACCAAAGTATTTGAAGCCGGTCAAGCAGTTGACGAAGGTGCTAAGGAAGTCGATATGGTTTTAAATATCGGTGAACTGAAAGCTGGTCATGATGATCATGTCCGCGCGGATATTCAAGCAGTTGCCGACATCACGCATGCAAAAGGCGGCATTCTTAAGGTCATCATCGAAGCAGTTCTATTAACTGATGATGAAAAAGTGACGGCATGCAAACTCGCAGCTGCAGCCGGCGCTGATTTCGTTAAAACGTCAACCGGGTTTGCCGCCGGTGGTGCCACGGTTCATGATGTCAAACTCATGCGGCAGACAGTCGGTGATCAATTAGGTGTCAAAGCGGCCGGTGGTATCCACACCTATACTGAAGCCAAAGCGCTCATTGAAGCCGGCGCCGATCGTTTGGGTGCCAGTGCCGGCGTGCAGATTTTAAAGGAAGCAGGGGAAGCTTAAGATGGCTTTTGATCGAATCATTACCATTGTCTTAGATTCAATTGGGATTGGCGAAGCACCGGATGCGGCTAAATATCACGATACCGGTGCCGATACGCTTGGTCACATTGGCGATTATTTTGCCGGGAAATTATCGTTGCCTAATTTACAGGCAATCGGTCTGGGCAATATCGACCGCCCTACGCCAATTGCTGGGGTTAAGCCATTAGGGAGTCCGAGTGGTTATTTTGGCAAGATGGCCGAGATTTCGGCTGGGAAAGATAGTATGGATGGCCACTGGGAAATGATGGGTCTGCCGGTGACGGAACCGCTTGGCTATTTTCCTAATGGATTCCCGGAAGACTTGATTAAACAAATTGAAGAATTTTCCGGCCGGCATGTCATCTTAAATAAGCCTTATTCCGGCACCGAGGCGATTAAAGACTACGGTGAAGAGCAGCTGAAAACCGGTGATCTGATTGTTTATACGTCTGGCGATTCGGTCTTGCAGATTGCGGCTCAGACTGATGTTATCCCCTTAGAGGAACTGTATCGGATTTGCCGTTATGTCCGCAGCATCACGATTGACGCCCCATATCGCATCGGCCGGGTGATTGCGCGACCGTACGTGGGAACCGATCCGACAACCTTTACCCGTACCAGCGATCGGCATGATTATACATTGAAACCGGATAAGCCCACTGACTTGGATCGCTTGCAGGGAGCCGGTGTGCCGACATATGGCATTGGCAAGATCAATGATATTTTCTCCGGACAAGGATTGGATGATGGGGTGCACACGGTTAGCAACGTGGATGGGATGAATCAAACGATTGCCGCCGTAAAATCCGATCGCAAAGGCTTTATTTTCACCAATCTCGTGGATTTCGATGCGATGTATGGTCATCGACGTAATGCTCAAGGCGATGGTGACGCATTAATGACATTTGACCACCAGTTAAGCGATTTGTTGACGGTGTTGCGGCGTGAGGATTTGCTTATGATTACGGCCGATCATGGTAACGACCCGACATTTCGCGGGACAGATCATACGCGCGAGTTCGTCCCATTACTAGCATATAGCAAGGCATTAGCCGGTAACGGGGATCTGGGTATCCGTTCGCCATTTTCCGACTTAGGGGCCACCATTCTCGACAATTTCGGGGTCACCGGGAATCGGGTAGGTCAATCGTTTTTGAGTCTGCTTCGCTAATGAGGCTAGGATCCGGTAGTTGTAGTTGCAATCAATCCGGATGATGACGGGTAGCCATCTGACGGTTGTCACTTGCTTGTCGTTCATTTGTCGACCCGAATCCAACTAAGGGGGAATTTTCATCATGAGTACACATATTGACGCTCCAAAAGGCGCCATTGCAGATGTTGTTTTGTTACCGGGCGATCCATTACGCGCACAATATATTGCCGAACATTTTTTGGAAAAGGCTGTCCGCTACAATACAGTGCGTAATGCCTTTGGTTATACGGGCACCTTTGAAGGGCGACGGATCTCAGTTCAAGCGACGGGGATGGGGATTCCTTCAATTTCAATTTATGTTAATGAACTTATTCAGGATTATGGCGTCAAAACACTGATTCGAGTGGGGACTGCCGGTGGGATGGGTAGCGATGTTAAGGTACGGGATGTCATTCTGGTACAAGGATCATCGACAGACAGCAGCATCGTTTTGAATACGTTTGGGGCGGGGATGTATTTTGCCCCAATAGCCGACTTTCAGCTTTTGCGTGAGGCAGCAAATTTGGCAGATGCTGGGGCATTGCGCTACCATGTGGGTAATGTGCTCGGAGAAGATCGCTTCTACAACGATGAAATGGATCGTCAAAAGCTCATCGATTACGGCGTGTTAGCCACCGAAATGGAGACCCCTGCACTATATCTTCTGGCTGCGAAGTTCCATGCACAGGCGTTATCAATCCTCACCGTCTCAAATCACCTGATCAGGGGTGAAGAAACAACGGCTCAAGAGCGTCAGACTAGCTTTAATGACATGATCGGGTTGGCACTGGGCGTCGCTAAAAAGATTCCTGTACGTTAAATAACGTATAAGTTGAAGGCATACCTGTGTAAAATGACGGTTTAAAATTTTCCGGAAATAGCAAATTAATGTGCGAAGAAGTAGGAAACGTGTTATTCTGTATATGGTTTCTTAAGAAAAGGTAAATGCAAATTAAAGTGTAAATTTAGATTCGTACAATTATTCAGTTTAGAAATGGAGGAGTACATACATGGTAGATTCTAAGAAAGTATTGTCAGTAACGGCAGGCTTCGTTGGTGCTGCCGGTCTGGCGGCTTTAGCAACCGGAGCCAATACCGTTTCTGCATCGACAGGGACGGTCAGTTACAAATCCGGTGCGACCACCGTATGGAATAGTCCATCATGGCACCAAGTCAAACGCTACGTGACTTTTGGGGACACGGTGCAGCTATTGGGTAAAACCGTTGACCAAAATGGTGCTACTTGGTATAAAGTTGGCGACAATCAGTGGATTCCGGAATTGTATTTGAATGTTGCGGGTAAAACTGCCACGGTTGAAACACCGAGTTCGGCAGCAAGTCAAACTGCTGTCAGCCAAGCACCGGCTAGTCAGGCGCCTACAAGCCAAGCACCAGCAACCCAAACACCTGCAGCACCACAAACCGATACCCAAACAGCTAATACACAGCTTTATGTCAAGAATATCGGTTCAGCAGTTACCGTATGGACAACCCCGGCGTATACTCATGCGACAGGTCAATATCTAGAAGGCAGCCAGACACTGACGGCTGTTGCCCAGCAGCAAGCAAATGGTGAAACATGGTATCGGCTTGCCAACGGCGGTTATGTTCCTGCACGGTTTGTTAGCACAACACCAGTGGCTGTAACACCACAACCTGCAGCGCCACAGTCAAATGAGGCCAGTGTTGCGTCAACGAACACCAATGCAGCTAATGATTCTGCCGCTGCTTCTAGTGCAGCCGCATCGCAAGCCGCAGCTTCCAGTGCTGCCGCTTCTACAGCAGCAGCTAATGCAGCAGTAGCATCTGCAAATGCCACTGCATCACAAGCAGCGGCTTCTGAAGCTGCTGCATCTCAGGCGGCTGCATCACAAGCCGCAGCGTCTCAGGCTGCCGCATCGCAAGCCGCAGCATCACAAGCTGCAGCGTCTCAGGCGGCTGCATCACAAGCCGCCGCTTCACAAGCTGCAGCGTCCCAGGCTGCCGCATCACAAGCAGCTGCAAATGCTGCCCAGCAGGCGCCGGCTAACCAGGCAAATGTTACAACAACACAGGTTAATGCCAATCAAGCTCAACAGCAAACCGCTACGGCTACACCAGCAGTTAACACGTCTAATCAGACGGCGGCCGTAAGTGCTTCAAGACAGGCCAAGATTCAAGCAGTGATTGCCATTGCCGAACAACAAGTTGGTAAGCCATACGTTTGGGGCGGTAAGGGGCCTAACAGCTTTGATTGCTCCGGTTTGATGTATTACGCTTTCCTGAATGGCGCTGGCGTCAACATTGGTGGCTGGACAGTTCCTCAAGAATCTTCAGGGACACAAGTTTCACTGAGTGCTCTGCAACCCGGTGACTTACTCTTCTGGGGTAGTCACGGTTCAACCTATCACGTTGCCCTGTACATCGGTGGCGGCACGATGATTCAGGCGCCACAGCCAGGTGAAAATGTTAAATATACCGCGCTGGCATACTTCATGCCTGACTTTGCGGTTCGCCCGTCACTATAAGCTTAATGATCGAATGAAGAATGCAAGAACATCTCTGAGTCGTTAGAGGTGTTCTTTTTTATATTAAAAAACCAGACAGTTCCGCGGCTCTTAGTGGCTGCATGAACTGTCTGGTTTTGTATACATGACAAAATATTCGTAAAGCGAGTTAGGCTACCGGTGTTGTCGGCTTCTTTTTAGCCTTGTCAACTGCCGCCATAGCCACGGCATTTACCCAGTTAATCGGCTGATCGAAGTTAGGTTGGAAGAGCATGTCAACCATCGCAAGTGTTTCGATCGTCATGTGGGTCTGGATCGCAAGCGAAATGACATTAGCGCTTTGGCTGATATCGTGCTTGGAGAAAAAGGCACCTCCTTTAACTTCATGCGTCTTGGGATCCCATGTCAGGCTGCAGAGCACCGGCGTTGTGGTTAACATGAAATCGGGGCGATAATCCTGTTCGATCGTGACACTATCAAGCTCAAGTCCACGTGTGTGAGCGCCTTCCACCGTTAGGCCGCTTGCCGCAATGGCGTGATCAAAAAGTTCAACGGCCGAGCTAGATTGTGTTCCCAGGTATTTTTCCGTGGGGGTCATGATATTTTTACCAACAAGAATGCCTTGACGGACTGCGTTGGTCGCAAGCGGGATGTAGTCATTTTTGCCAGTCGGATTATAGTGGACGGTAGCGGTATCACCAGCAGCGAAAATGTCGGGGTCACTGGTCTGCATATATGCATTTGTTATGACAGCGCCATTAGGCAGGGTGTCCAGATGGTCCTTTAGCAGATCCGTGTTCGGACGGAAGCCGGTACATAAAATTGCAATATCCGCGGTATAGTCGCCTTTATTGGTTGTAACCTTGATACCCTGATCAGCTTGTGCGAACTCGGTAACCATCTCATTGAGTGCCAAGTGAACCCCGTGATCGGTGTAAAGCTTTTCAACGCGATCCGTGATAGTGGCGTCAAAGTTTTTCGCCAAAACCCGTGGAAGTCCATCGATTAACGTGACTTCTTTGTCGGTTAACGCAAATTGTTCGGCTAATTCTGCACCGATGTAGCCTGCACCGATGACAATGGCGCTTTTAATGGACGGGGCCAGATCTTTTAGCGTCTTGGCGTCGGACCAATTTTTGCATAAGTAGACGTTTGAATCGTGGATACCGGGAATATTTGGAATGATTGGCGTCGATCCGGTTGTGTAGACTAATTTGTCATAAGTATCGGTAGTAACGGTTCCGGTTTTTAGATCCTTGACTTCAACTGTTTTAGTTGCTGGATCAATATTGAGCACATCATGTTCCATTTGCATATTAGCACCGAGTTTAGCGAGTGCTTCGGGACTGGAATAGAACATTTTATCCGGGTCACTGACATGATCACCAACCCACAAGGCAATGCCGCACGAGAGGAAGGACAGGTTGTTATTGCGTTCGTAGACAGTAACCTCTGCATCTGGATGGTCGGTTAGGATCTGCTGGGTTGCAAATGTACCGGCATGGGTAGCACCAATGACAAGAATCTTCATATCGCAATCGCTCCTTTAAACTATTGATAAAAATTTCACAAACGAATTATAACATAATTGATTGTGTCATGCTATATTGCTTGCGATTTATTTTGTGAAGAAAAAGTTAAGAAGCGCTTTCACGATATTGTGGTCTGCTGAGTATCAGTGGTGTTTAGATGCTGAGATGCCAAGTTGGCGCATGATGGTTGGAGCGCAATCTTTCGACTTGTAGTCCCGTACTGGGATATATCAAATAGGAGTTGAGGATTCCAGCCACCTGCCAATCATTTCCAAATGATGCATCAATTGAAATCTACGCACAACTCCCAACCCCGGAAAATGATGCTGCGCGGCCGCTGCCATCAAAGCTTTCGTTCCGAGCGTCTGTGCATCGGGATGGTGTGGTAACCACGCAGCCAGCTGCACCAGAATTTCAAAAAATTTGGCTTGCGGGTTGGTGAAGTCGTCATTGTTGACTGAAACAAAATGATGCAGACGCAGGGAACCATCAGCTGCCGGGTAAACAAGGTGGATGGCTAAGGCGCGCTGCGGATAGCCATGCTCGAAATAATCAGCAGTGGCGAGCGGGTAATCCGCAAAGCCGATGCCTGGCAACATCAACGGCGGGTATTGGTAAAATTCATCTTGCAGCAGCCCGTAATCAGATGTGTGTGGATAAACGGTGAAGTGATCATTTAAATAAACCGCGTGTGGCAAAGCTAACTGGCGCACCCGAGCTTCATCAGGCACCAAGGCCAGCTGGCGGCGCGGCAATAATTTGGCTTGGGCGGCTGTGGTCGCAATAATCAAAGGCGCTGGTTGGGCATCAAAAATCCGCGCCTGCTGAACGGTCCCACTGACGTCCGGTAAATGACGCGGGGTTGCCAATAGACGATACGTCCCGACTTGCGGGTTTTGAATCACATAAGCGGCGTGCTGGGCTCGGCTAAAGGCACGGGTAGCTTTGGTAATGCCGGGGATGTCTTTTACCGGCTCAAGAATTGGCGTGACCGTGGTGGGCAGGTGCTGGCGGGTGAGCAATTCCGTGATGGCCGCTAAGTCGAATTGTTTGCCGCGGATAATTGGAAAATAGTTCATGATAACCTAGCCATTTTTAAAGTTGCGAGTTCAGCCGTCAATGCATCGATTTCTTCTTGGAGCGCCGCGATCGTTGTGTTGTTGAGTTCATCGACAAACTGGTCATAAAGATTTTTGTCGGGATGATAAATGTCATAATCTGCCGTTCGTTTGCGCAGTTCGGTGAACAAGTCCGCGGTTGAAAATTGCCCGAGTCCCTTGGCAACCTGCTTTGCTTTGACGACTTCACGGTTGAGACTGGCAATGAAGCGGTCGGTGAGCTGATCTTCTGGTACTTGCAGAGTTTGGCGGCGCGCAGGTTTGGCAATCGTCAACGTTCCCGGCGTCACCACCGGCACGGCACTGGCTTTGATGGCGGCTTTTGAAAATGGCTGGTAGACCAACACGCCAATCCCAGCCGAAATTTCGGCCGCCACTGCTTTGTAAAGCCGTTGGGTCAAAACAAAATAGTTATAATGGCCGACAAAACTCAATTGGGCATGACTATGAAAATCTGCTTTAGTGACTTTTAATTCAAAACACCGCCAAATCGTTTCGGACTGCTGTTTTTGCCGCACGAGGGTATCGACAATACCGAAGTCGTCCGGCATCGTGACTTCTTCGACTGCAGTAGCGCCTTGTGCTTGCCAATAAGCGTAAAGTGTCGTTTCTAAGTCACGCGTGAGTTGGGTTTTCATGATGGGCCTCCCAAAAGTGTGTCAGTAATTGTGCTAATTGCGTGGGATTGTAGCTAACCTGGGCGTGGGTCCAGTGATCAGGAAACAGACGGGCATAACGCGGGGTGATAAAGCGTTCATCAATGAGCAGGATTACGCCGACATCTTTGGCCCCGCGAATCACCCGGCCACCTGCCTGCAAGACATTGTTAAAGCCTGGCAGCTGGTACGCGTAGGCAAAGCCCTGACCAGCATCGTGATCAAAATATGCTCGCAACTGATCGGTTTCCGGATTGATGCCCGGTAAGCCCACTGACACAATCGCCACCCCAATCAATTGCGTCCCTTTGAGGTCAATCCCTTCAGCAAAAATGCCGCCAAGCACAGCAAAACCAATCACCGGCTCACTGCCAGCCTTAAAGTGATCAAGAAATGCTTGCCGCTCACTTTCATTCATGGCATTTTCCTGAACACAGGTTTTAAGATCGGGATTTGCCGCAGTAAACGCCTCGTGAGCCATTTTCAGATAGGCATAAGATGGGAAAAAGAAAAGATAATGCCCGGCTTTAGCCCTGACCAGCGTGGTGAGACTTGCGATCAGCTGCGGTAAATCCTGCGTGCGGCGGCGGTACGTGGTGTGGACACTCGCATCGACAATGATGGCCTGATTGTCCGGCGTAAACGGTGATGGCAAGGTGTAAGCAAGGCTATGTTCAGCGCCTCCCAGTAACTTTTGAAAATACGGCATCGGTGATAAGGTTGCCGAAAATAAAACCGCGCCTCGGCCCTTTTTCAAGGCATCATCGACAAAATGGGACGGGTCCAGACAGAGCATTTTAATCATAATCGTGTCATGTTCCTTGGCAATCTCGGTTTTGAAGGTATCGTCATAAAAATCACCAATACGTAAATACTGATTAGCGAGAAAAAACACTGGTAAAACAAGTTCGACAGCAGGCTGCAGCGCGGGGGTGGGCGGTTCTGCCAGCCAGTCGTGAACCGTTTCGGTAAACCGGGTCAACACCTGCGCTAGATCATCGAGCGGTGCTGCTTGAAAGATCAGTGACTGCCCGTTGAGTAGCTGATCAGCAAGGGTATTCATCGTGGTGACAATTCGCGTCATCGTCCGGCGTACCTTGGTTAATGCGGTTCCTTTGAACGGGGCGAGGGCTTGTTTGAGGTTGATAAAGTCCTGATTGGTCAGGCTTGCGGTATACATATCGCGCGCCCGGCTGACAAGATTATGCGCTTCATCAACCAGGAAAAACTGACTGTCATCGGCTTCACTGAAGAATCGCTGCAAAAAAACCAAGGGATTGAATAAATAGTTGTAATCACAAATCACCACATCACAAAACAAACTGGCATCTAGCGAAAATTCAAATGGATCCAGTGTGTGTTTGCGAGCATAGGATTCAATCACAGATCGGGTGAGTTGATCTTCATATTCCAAAAGATCATGCAGTGCGGGTTTCAGGCGATCATAATAGCCAAGCATATAGGGATTTTGACTAGGGTCATCGGGCTCATCGGCGAAGGTAATCGTGTCTTTAGCTGTTAAGGTGATGCTTTTTGCCCTAAGTCCGACGTCTGCCATCAGCGCTATTGCCTGTTCCGCCACCCGACGTGTACTTTGCTTGGCTGTCAGATAAAAAGCGCGCTGAATCAACCCACTACCCATAGCCTTAATGGTCGGGAAAAGCGTTGAAATGGTTTTGCCAGTACCGGTGGGCGCCTGCACAAACAAACGCGCGCGACTGTATATGGCTTTGTAAACAGCGGCAGCGAACTCGTGTTGGCCAGTACGGTACTGCGGAAACGGAAATTTGAGTGTGGCGATAGAAGCATTTCGCTGTTTAATAATATCGCTGCGCAGTTTTAACCAGGCAGTGAATTCGTCAAGTAGATCGGTGAAATCATCAGCTAACTCGGCGGCACTTTTTGTTTCAGTGAAGCGGCTGACTGTGTCGGTACTGGTTTGAACATAAACCAAGGTGATAACAGCATGGTCTTGATGCCGCTGTTGGCAAAGTAGGTGGCCATAAATCCGTGCCTGCGCCCAGTAGCGATCCTTCGTGTTTTGCGAACATTCTTCCCATGAACGGGCACTGGTTTTAATTTCTTCAACGGTTAGCGTCTTGTTTTCGGTCCAAACCCCATCGGCACGGCCTTCCAGTTGATAATCCTCGTCATTGACGGTAACGGTGGTTTTTAAATAGACTTCTTTTTCATAATCCGATTCCCGATGCGCTGCTTGAAGCTTGCGGTGAATCTGGCTGCCGATCATGGCGGTGTTATTTGAGTTACTGGTAACCGGATTTAGATCACCGGTACGAACGGTTAACTCGACAAATTCGCGAATCCCGATACGGTTATGAGCCATCAGCGCACCTCCTTGTGTGAGTATGATTAGCTTTTAGTATAGAACATACATTCTGTTTGGGGAAATTGTGGGTGGGATTCCGGTTGTTTCTTTGCTTTTAATAGAATTAGAGGCATAATAGGGGTGTCAAGACATATGACAAATACGGCGGCTTGCAAACACTGTCGATCGGTAAGCCGCGACATCAAATGAGGGACATATGATGAAAAAGACAAGTTTCTGGCGTTTGTTAGGGTTTATGGGCGCGATTTTATTGTTATTGACCGCCTGTGGTAAGCAAGGTTCTGCGGCAAAGTCGTCGTCCAGTGCACCGGTTAAAATTACATACTGGCATCGGATGACCGGGACTTATGAAAAGTCGCTGAATAAGTTGATTACCAAATTCAACAATAGCCAAAAGAAGTACAAGGTGGTCGCGACCTCTCAGGGTTCATACAACGCCTTGCAACAAAAGATCATGGCGGCAGGGAAATCCAAGACGCTGCCAACCATGGCCCAGTCACCGTATACAAATATCGGTGACTATGTGAAGAATCAGTTGTTGTTGCCATTTGATTCGGAAATGTTAAATGGTTCGAATAAATTAAGCAATCGTCAATTGAAAGATACTTACCCAAGCTTTTTAGCGGCGGGCAAATACGACGGTAAGTACTATGGCTTGCCATTTTCAGTTTCCACTTCGGTACTCTTTTATAACAAGAAGTTGATGTCACAGTATAACATCAGTATGCCAAAGACCTGGGCTGATTTTGCGGCGGATCAGGATAAGCTAAAAGGGACCGATATTAACGCCATCGAGCTGGATCAGAGTTATGATGTGGCCTTGGAAGGGATGGCTTATGGTGCTGGCAGTCAGCTGATTACGCCGAAGTTGAAGGCCAACTTGAATGCACCGAAGACATTAGCCGCGGTGAATCAGATCCTTGATTTGCGCAAGAGTGGTGCCTTGAAGACCGCCGGCGAAGACCAATACTTCAGTGTGCCGTTTGCAAATGGCAAGGCCGTTTTTGGGATTGGTTCCTCTGCTACGGTTCCGGTGTTGCTTCAACAGGCACCCAAGAGTCTTGATTGGGGTACCGCGGTCATTCCGGAATACGAAGGCAAGCGCAGCAACCCGCTCAACGGGAATTATAATGTGCTTTTCAAAGGCGCTTCTAAAGCGCAACAAGCCGGCGCCTGGGCCTTCCAGAAGTTCTTGCTGAAGTCGGAAAATGCCGCACAGTGGGCCAAAGCTTCCGGTTACGTGCCAGTGACTAAGAGTGCGTCTAACAGTGCCACCTTCAAAGCCTATCTGGAAAAGAACACGCAATACAAAGCAGCAGTTTCAGCAGTCTCGCAAAGTTTTGCCTCCACTGTTTTTGCCGGTTACACCGACTATCGCAACGATTTGATGAGTACCGTTGACAGTACCTTGACCAAGAATGTCAGTGGCGAAACCGCCTTTGATAATCTACAAAAGCAGACCGACAAAATTTTAGAAGAAAATAAATAGTTTTTTAATCAGCCAGTAATACCGCGATGTGTTACTGGCTTTTTGCTGCCATGTCGGTAAACAACCGTCTGTCGCTGCCGATGTCATGATGCGGACATGGCGCAAAACAGTTTACGTCATTGAGGTCGGATTTGCGCCGTATTACCTTAGTGGGCTATGATGGTCAAAGCATTGTTATGCATTAAAGGAGACCGATATGGAAATCAATGTACACAAATTTCAGGAAGCTATTTTGGCCGGCACTTTCGAACACACAGCAGTTCACGTCACTGCTGCGGCATTCAAGAAAGACGGCATCACTGACGCACTGACAAAGGTTTTTGCAGATGTCCGCGCGGCGATTGAGAAGGATCAATTGATTCAGGCGGATTTGGTGGTTGATTTCCCTGAACCGACAACCATTACCGTTGAGACCGGGATCATCAACCTGCCATTTGCGAATGTTAATAAAATCCCTAATTTTCTGGAACCGGATGAAATTGTTCCGGTACGGGTTTATTTAATTGTGGCATCACCTTTTGTCAACGTATCAGGTTTGCGCATTGATGAAGCCGCGACTGCCGCTGATTATTTGCAGGATTTTGACACGATCAATGCCCAAATGACGGCCTCAGTTCAGGAAAAGCTTGAACACATTCAAACCGAAATGGCCAAGCCAAAAGAAACCGTTAAAGAAGTGCCCGCCAATAAGCAAAAGACCACGGCTAAAAAAACCACGCGGCGAGCGACGACCAAGAAGAAAACGACCACGCGGAAAACAACCAAGAAGTCGACTAGTGCACGTAAGGCGGCGCCCAAACGTACGACGACTAAAAAAACGATGACACGTAAAACTACTAAAAAATAGCCTTTTAGCGACTAGTGATCATTAATTTGATGGCTAGTTTTTCTTCCTCAGCGTAAGGTAAGGATACACTTTTTAAAATAGGTTTAAGCCCGCTGTTCTGGCTGGGGGCCTTTTTGCGTACGCACCAACAGAGACTTACAGCTGCTAAATAATGCAAAACAGCCCGCTGCGCATCTTTTGCGTAACGGGCTGTCGATTTTCCCAACGCCATCGTTCATTATGGCGTTGAATCGCAACAGCGCGCGATCTCAGTGGGCATCTTTTACTATTTTTAACTGTTGTTACATTTAGTTAAGAGAACGAATGATTGGCCTAGGGTGATCGTGTATAATGAAAGGCGAAACCGGAAAAAGTGCTTACAGATAGTCATGATGACTGGAAAACGCGATTGAAGAGGAGTGGAGCTTTTGACAGAACCATTGTTTTTGAAGCCATATTTTAATCCCAAGATCTGGGGTGGCCGTAAACTTAAGACTGAATACGGGTTTGATATTCCGGACGGCAAAATCGGTGAAGCGTGGATTATTTCCGGACATCCGCATGGACCGGCAACCATCGAAAATGGCCCACTCAAAGGCAAAACCTTGCGTCAAGCCTGGCACGAAGATCCGGCTTACTTTGGCCCGCAACATAGCCAGGAATTTCCGCTGCTGGTGAAAATCCTCGATGCTGAAGCCAGTTTGAGTGTTCAGGTGCACCCAGACGATGCATATGCAGCCGCGCACGAAGCCAAGGGCGAACTTGGTAAAACTGAATGCTGGTATATTTTGAAAGCGGATCCGGGCGCCTACTTAATTTATGGCCACCACGCCAAAACACATGAACAGCTCAAGGAAATGATCGAAGCTGGCGATTGGGAGCATCTGTTACGCAAATATCCGGTCAAAACCGGCGACTTCGTTTATGTGCCAAGCGGGACGATTCACGCACTTAACAAGGGCATTGTCGCATTGGAAACGCAGCAGAGTTCTGACACGACTTATCGGTTGTACGACTATGATCGGACGGATGATCAAGGGCACAAGCGCGAGTTGCATATTAAGCAAAGTCTTGATGTGACCACCGTGCCATTCCATGATCCTAAGTTGCACATTACCAAAGAAAATGTCACAGGTGGCCAAATCACTACATTTGTGAAACCACCATTATCACCGCATTTTGCCGTCTATCGGCTCGATGTTGACGGCACTATGTCATTTACCCAGCAGGCACCTTATACCAACGTGACGGTACTTGACGGCACCGGTACCTTTACGGCAGATGGCAAAGATTATCCAATTAAAACCGGCGATAGTTTCTTGATTCCCAATCAAATTAAAACCTGGCAGTTTACCGGTAAACTTGCCATCGTTACCTCAACGCCAGGTGCCGATGCGTAACAGTTGAGTTTCTGGTTTCAGACAGGTTAACCATTCAAACAGCCTTGGAGACGAAAAATCTCTGAGGCTGTTTTTGACTGTTCAGACATTGCATTTTCACTGAAAAGTAATTTTTAGATCATGAAGACAGTCTTTAGGAAGACGGCAAAAAATTAATAAACCATGAGAGTGCTTTCTTATTGATTATTTTATATTAAAACGTTGGTCTAAGGTGGTTTAGCAAGGCTACTTGACTCATATGCGACGGATTGAAAAGCATCTAGCGTGACTGGTATGGACTAGGGCAAAACCGCAGTGCGAAGCCGCCAAATTAGAATTAAGTCGTTTCCATTGACAATCAGAGCTGCAAACGCATACACTACATGTGGTTGGTACCACGTGGAGGTGAGGATATGGAAAAGGTTCCGTTGACCAAACAGCTGGTAGATCAGTTGGAGACATTCATCAAAGAAAAACTTCAGCCTAATGACAAGTTGCCGTCCGAGCGGGATCTGAGTGAACTGTATCATGTCAGCCGCAATACGGTTCGGTCCGCGTTGAATGAGTTATTTCTGCGCGGGTTCATTTATCGCAGTACCGGCAAAGGCACGTTTGTCGCTGAACGGTTTGACGAACGAACGGATGTAAGCGGATCGTACAGTTTTACCAAACAAATGCTAGCCATGAATCGTCAGCCAGTAACGAAGATTCAACGACTGGAAAAAATCGCGGTACCGCCTGACATTGCCAAACGGATGCGGGTTGATCCAGAGACACCGGTTTATGTTCTTGACCGGTTGCGAATTGCGGATCAGTTGCCGATGATGATTGAGCGTAGTTACTTACCGGCGTTGACGGTGCCGGATCTGCAAGCATCTGATTTAGCCAAAAATCCACTATACGATTGGCTGGAACAGCATTATGGCATTCACATTGCGTCGGTTGATGAAGCTTTTTTTGCCGGGCTGGTCTCGCCGGAGGATGCCAAACAGCTGCGAGTTGCGCCGGCATCGGCATGCTTAAACATTCGGCGAACGACTTTTGCCGATACTGGGGAAATCGTTGAATATACGTTGAGTGTGGCGCGCGCGGATCAATTTGTTTATCACGTTCATCATGTGAATCACTAGGGAGGATATTATTTTGTTCGAAAAAACGACAGAAGAATTAACGAAAATGGGTGCTCAGATTACCACGGCTGAGATCAAGCAGCAGCCGGAACTGTGGCAAGAAGCGTTTGCTAATTATACGCGTGACAAGGAAAAGATTACGGCTTTCTTGAAGCAGGTAACCGCTGCTGCAAATGGTCAGACCGTCCGGGTTATTTTCACCGGTGCCGGCAGTTCTCAATATGTGGGTGATACCGTTACACCGTACTTACGGGCGCATGGTGATCGCAGCAAGTTTGAATTTGAATCCATTGCTTCCACCGATATCGTTTCTGCACCTTATGACTTTTTGGAAGCCGATACCCCGACGATTCTGGTTTCGTTTGCTCGGAGCGGGAACTCCCCGGAAAGCCTGAAGACCGTTGAGCTCGCGGAACAAGTTGTGCATAATCTCCATCAGATCAGCATTACCTGTGCTCCTGAAGGCCAATTGGCAAAGAAATCCGCTACTGAAGATAAGACCTTGTTGCTGTTGCAGCCAGCAGGTTCTAACGATAAAGGCTTTGCCATGACCGGCAGTTTCTCATGCATGACATTGAGTGCTTTGCTTGTTTTTGACGCTGCCAGTGATGATGACAAGCGTCAATGGGTTCAGGCAATCGCCGCGATGGGGAAAGAAGTCGTAGCGCGTGAAGCTGAAATTCAAGCGGTATTGGATCAAGACTTTGAACGGATCGTCTATCTTGGCTCCGGCAGTCTCGGCGGGTTGACGCGTGAAACTCGGTTGAAGGTACTTGAACTCACCGCGGGCCAATACGCAACGATGTTTGACACCTCCATGGGCTTCCGTCACGGACCAAAGAGCTTCGTTAATGACAAGACACTGTTGTTCGACTTGGTTAGCAACAATGCTTATACCCGCCAATATGACATCGACGTGCTTGAAGAAGTCAAAGACGACAAGATTGCCCCTTCTGTCATGGCAGTCGGCACCAAGCAGGATCAGAACTTCTCGGGTGACGGTTTCTACTTTGAAAATGGCCTTAAGGATCTTCCGGAAGGCTACCAAGCATTGCCTGATGTTATGTTTGCCCAGACTGTGGCACTTTTGGCTTCCATCAAGGTTGGCAACTTACCTGATACCCCATCACCGACCGGCACCGTTAATCGCGTGGTAAAAGGGGTTATCCTCCACGACTATTCAGGTCAGGAATAAGGTTGCAACTGTCATGGCGCCATTTAGTCGAGTAAATCGGTTGGATGGCGTTGCTAAAACTGGGAGGCAAGTGTTCATGAGTTATTACATTCACGCCGCAAAATTCTTTCTCAAACATGTGACTGAAATTGGCGGGTATCTAGAAGTGACCGATGATGGCCAGTTTGGTCAATATTTACCTGAAAGTGCCAAACCAGAAGGCGAAATTGTGGAACAACCAGGCAAGCTAATTGCGCCCGGGTTGGTTGACACCCACATTCATGGCCTTTTGGGACACGATGTCATGGATAACGATTGGGACGGCATCAATACCATGAGCCAGAATTTGCTCAAGGCAGGCGTTACAAGCTGGCTACCCACCACTTTGACCGGGTCCTTCGATCAGCTAAACGATGTCTGCAAAACCATCGCGGCTCATGCAGGCGAAGAATCCGGCGCCAAGATTCAAGGCATTTATTTTGAAGGCCCATACTTCACAACCAAACACAAAGGCGCACAAAACCCGAAGTATTTCAAAAATCCGAGTGAAAAGGAATACGATGCGTGGCAAACTTCGGCCAATGGTTTATTGAAAAAAATCGCCATTGCGCCGGAACGTGACGGCGCAGTTGCGTTTACGCGGTATGCGACCGGAGATGGAACAGTTGTGGCGCTGGGTCATAGTGATGCCACCTTTGAACAGGCAAAAGCTTGTGTCGAAGCAGGTGCCACTGTCTTCACGCATACCTTTAACGGGATGAGCCCACTGAGTCATCGGGCACCCGGGATGGTAGGCGCTGCAATGTACCTACAAGGCGTTGATGACGAGCTGATTTGTGACGGTCATCATGTGCGGCCCGAAGTTGCGACCACGTTAATTCGGCTAAAAGGCGCAGAGCACATTGCTTTGATCACCGATTGCATGCGCGCCGGAATGATGCCTGATGGTGATTATGTACTGGGCGAATTCCCGGTTTACGTCAAGGACGGCATGGCGCGGTTAAAAGATGGCGACAGTTTGGCCGGTTCGGTGTTGGAACTAAAAGATTCCTTGACGAATCTCTTAGCTTGGAACGCAGCCACGCCGGAAGCCATTATCCGCATGGCAACCCAAACTCCGGCTGCTTCCTGCAAGATTGACGATCAATGTGGGAGCATTTTACCGGGTCGAGCTGCTGACTATCTGGTTTTGGATGCTGACTTGAAGCTGCAGGCAACCTATCTCGGTGGAAAACTTGCGTATCAAGCAGAAGCATGACAGCTTTCCTGACACAAAACCTTGTGAAAAATGGCGTTAATGTGTGACACTGGATTATGGCAACGGAACGGGTGTTATGAATCGTTTTGGGTTGCCATATGCGCGCCGGGTCACGCTCACCATAACGCGTTCACCGGCGCAGAAGTCTGCGTGTAAGGACCTTAGCCGCAATGGCCAAAGCCCGGCCGTCACGTCTAAGGCCACTTACACTCCGACTTCTGAGCGCGCCGGATCACGCTCACACTTTGGAAGGGAGGTTAAGGTTCGTGACGACCTTTTCGATCGATCATGAATTTATGTTGGATGGGAAGCCGTTCAAGATCCTATCTGGTGCCATTCATTATTTTCGGGTGCATCCGAGTGACTGGTATCACAGCCTGTATAACCTTAAAGCTTTAGGGTTTAACACGGTGGAAACCTATGTGCCGTGGAACTTGCATGAGTATCGTGAAGGCGAGTTTGATTTTAGCGGCATCCTCGATATTGAACGTTTTCTCAAAACTGCTGAAGATCTCGGCTTGTATGCGATTGTGCGGCCGTCTCCTTATATCTGTGCAGAGTGGGAGTTTGGCGGATTTCCGGCATGGCTGTTGACGAAGAAGATGCGTCTGCGTACTGATGATCCAGCTTATTTGGCGGCAATTGACCGTTACTATACCGCATTGATGCCGCATCTAGTTGATCATCAAGTTACCCACGGCGGCAATGTGATCATGATGCAGGTGGAAAACGAGTACGGTTCTTATGGTGAGGATCAGGATTACTTGGCGGCGGTTGCGAAACTGATGCAGCAACACGGAGTTGATGTGCCGTTGTTCACTTCAGATGGACCGTGGCCAGCCACCTTAAACGCCGGGAGTATGATTGATGCCGGCATTCTGGCAACGGGCAACTTCGGCTCGGCTGCCGATAAGAATTTCGATCGGTTAGCCGCTTTTCATCAGGAACACGGTCGCGACTGGCCACTGATGTGCGTGGAATTCTGGGATGGTTGGTTTAACCGCTGGGGTGAGCCGATTATCCGCCGCGATCCTGATGAAACCGCGGAAGATCTGCGCGCCGTCATCAAGCGTGGCAGTGTGAATCTCTACATGTTTCATGGTGGTACAAATTTTGGCTTCATGAACGGGACGTCTGCGCGTAAAGACCATGACCTGCCTCAGGTAACATCTTACGATTACGATGCCCCGCTAAATGAACAAGGTAATCCAACGCCAAAGTACTTTGCCATTCAAAAAATGATCCATGAAGAGCTTCCAGAAGTTCAGCAAGCCAAGCCGCTGGTCAAACCCACGATGGCGCCAGCTTCACACCCGTTAACGGCTAAAGTTTCCTTGTTCGCAGTCTTGGATCAGTTAACCAAACCGATCGCCGCTTCTTATCCGCAGACGCAAGAATTTCTGGGCCAATATACCGGCTATACCTTGTATCGTACGCAGCCGCTCATTAGTGGCACTGACAAAGGAACACCGGCCAAGTTGCGGGTGATCGATGCCCGTGATCGGGTGCAAGCTTATTTGGATCAAAAATGGCTAGCAACCCAATACCAAGAAGCAATTGGTGATGATATCTTGTTGCCGGAAGTTGAGGGACATCATCAACTTGATTTACTGGTAGAAAACATGAGTCGGGTGAATTACGGATCCAAGATTGAGGCGATCACGCAGTTCAAAGGGATTCGCACCGGTGTCATGGTTGATCTGCACTTCATCAAGGGCTATCAGCAATACCCGCTGGACTTGAATCGCGCTTCTCGGCTTACCTTTACGGAAGGCTGGCAGCCCGCGACCCCTGCGTTTTACAAGTACACGTTTGATTTGACCGCCCCGCAAGATACCTATCTTGATTGTCGTGGATTCGGTAAAGGAGTGATGCTGGTTAATGGTGTAAATGTCGGCAGGTTTTGGGAGAAAGGCCCCACGTTGTCACTTTATGTACCGGCAGGACTCCTGCACGCCGGAAAAAATGACGTCATTGTGTTTGAAACCGAAGGCCGCTACGCCGAAAGCTTGAAGATGGCTGACCACCCGATATTTAAAGAACCATGATGGATAACTTCCGGTGCAAGCTCCAAACCGCACCGGCTCACGCTCACAGACACAGAAGGAGGAGTAGAAAATGGCTATTATTGCTGCACGGATTGATGGTCGCTTGGTTCATGGCCAGGTTGCCAATCTTTGGACCACCAAACTGGGTGCGACTCGAATTATGGTTGTTGATGAGGCAGCATCCAAGAGCGACATTGATAAAAGCGGGTTGCGGATGGCGACTCCGGAAACGGTACGCTTATCGGTTCTGGATGTCGCAACTGCCGCAAACCATATTTTGAACCACAAGTATGATTCCCAAAAGGTGTTCATTGTCGCAAAACGTCCAGAAACATTCCTTGCTTTAGTCGAGGCAGGTGTACCGATTAAGGAATTGAATGTTGGCAATATGTCCCAGACAGATAAAACCCGTTCCATTACAAAATCGATCAATGTGGTCGATGAAGATATTGAAACGTTCAAGAAACTGGACGCTCACGGTGTTCACTTGATTGCACAAATGGTTCCGGGTGATGCTGCAGCTGACTTTATGTCATTGCTCAAAAAAGGATAGGGGGAGTCAACAATGATTGCATGGTAGCAAATAGTGATTATAACATTATACGCAGGTTATCAAATTCTTGATGAACTGCAAATTTATTCAGCCATGAGTTCATCAGTTTTCGCTGGCTTGGTTGCCGGTCTCGTTATGGGTGACATGAAGGCCGGCTTGCTAATGCATCCACCCAGTTGATGGTTCTAGGGGTTGGTACTTTCGGGGGTGCTTCTAAAATCGATGCAAACTCCGGTACCTTGTTAGCAACTGCTTTCTCTGTTAGTTCCGGTATGAAGCCGGAAGCTGCTGTTGCTGCGATTGCGGTACCAGTTGCTAGTATCATGATTCAAACTGATATTCTTGCTCGTTTTGCGAATACTTTCTTTGCACATCGGATTGATAAAATGGTTGACGAGTATAATTACAAAGGCATCGAACGTTACTTCCTTGCCGGAGCACTTCCTTGGGCTTTGTCACGGATGATTCCAGTTGGGTTGGCGTTGGCCTTTGGTGGCGGTTTTGTTACCAATATTGCCCACGCATTGAACACCGATTGGAAATGGTTAGGCGATGGCTTGGCAACAGCCGGTGCGGTTCTGCCAGCTGTCGGGTTCGCAATCCTGCTCCACTACCTGCCTGTTAAGAAGCATTTTGCTTATCTGATCTTAGGCTTTATCTTCACCATGTTGTTCACCACCTTGTTTGGCAATATTCAGACATTGGGAACGGCAGTCGCTGGTGTGGCTAAGAACTTTACAGCGACATTCAACGGCTTGTCCATGCTCGCAATTGCATTGATTGGATTTGCGTTTGCAGCGATCAGCTACCAGCAGTCAACACAACTGCATGACAGTGTCGGTGGCGGTTCAGAAGCCAATGGTGGTGCTAAAGCAGCAAAGAAGACTAATGATGAGGGGGAAATCACCGATGATGAACTCTAATAAACCCGCTTACAAATTAACTGACAAAGATTTTCGGCAGATTAACCGTCGTAGCTTGTTCGGCTTCCAGTTGGGTTGGAACTACGAACGGATGCAGGCTTCAGGTTATCTGTACACGATCCTGCCGCAGTTGCGTAAGATTTATGGTGACGGGACGCCGGAACTCAAGAAAATGATGAAGACTCATACGCAGTTCTTCAACACCTCTAACTTCTTCAACACCATTATCACCGGGATTGACTTGGCGGTTGAAGAAAAAGAAGGAATTGCCGGTGAAGAAACCGTTGTTGGTATGAAAACCGGTCTGATGGGCTCCTTTGCTTCCATTGGTGATTCAATCTTTGCTGCTTTGATTCCGGCTATTTTCGGGGCAATTGCTGCGAACATGGCGGAAAAAGGGAACCCAGTCGGTATCTTCATTTGGATTGCAGCCCAAGTTGCCGTTATGGTCTTCCGGTGGAAACAATTACGGATTGCCTATAACGAAGGGGTTTCGTTGGTCACAACCATGTCGCATCGGTTGGCAGCTTTGACCAATGCCGCAACGATCATGGGGGTCTTCATGGTTGGCGCGTTGGTTGCAACCATGATTAATGTGAAATTTGCATTTGCACCAAAGATCGGCAGTGTGCCACTGAACTTCCAAAACAGTGCTGACATGATCATTCCAAAGCTACTCCCGGCTTTGATCGTTGGTGCCGTTTATTGGTTGCTTGGCCGTAAGCATATGACGTCAACCCGGGCCATCTTCATTGTGTTGATTGTGTCCGTGGCCTTGTCCGCACTTGGCGTTATTACAAAAGGCTAATAAATAACCTGCCGAAATGTTTAGCACGAAGCATGAGCCAATCCAGCCATGTTCGGCGTGTGAGCATCAAATGGTTACGCGGTTTCGTCACAATGAAGTGCAAAGCGTTGGATCAGCGCATGTTAAAGGAGTTTTGGAAATATGAGTAAGTTAGTTTTGATTAGTCACGGTCAATTATGCGAGGAACTCAAGAAGAGTGCCGAAATGATCATGGGTCCACAAGATGACATTGCCACGGTAGCATTGTTACCGAATGAAGGCCCGGAAGATTTTCAAGCCAAGTTCAAAGCGGCAATCGAAGGTGAAGATGATGTCACCGTCCTAGCCGATTTGAAAGGCGGCACACCTAATAATGTGGCAGCACGGGTGTTGGCAGAAGGCGGCAAATTTGATCTCTATGCAGGCATGAACCTGCCCATGGTGATCAGTTTCCTCAACGCCCAGATGCTGGACATGAAGCCGGATCTTCTAGGAGACGGCAAGGCCGGTGTGGTTTATATTAATGATATTGTGAAGCATTAATTTGGTTCACAAATTGGAAAGTCTGTGTCCGTTGGGATGCAGGCTTTTTTGGTACTGCTAAAAATGCTTACGAGTGCCGCGCTGGGAACACCCCGATTCGAGCTAAGAGGGCTGAATCGTAACCTGATTAAAGTAGATTTGAAATTGTGCTGGGTCGACAAAGCCGGTTGTGGCTTGCATGGTGTTTAACATTCCGGTGGTCATAGCTGTTTTCAGAATGGTCTGATCAGACTGCTTGTCGTGGATACCCATGGCAAGCCCAGCCAAGGTTGCATCGCCTGAACCAACTGCATTGACCACCTTGATCTTGGGGATAACGGCATGATAGAAGTTCTGCCCATGCTTTGCAAAAGCGCCTGCAGCCCCTAATGAAACTACCACCCAATCGACACCAGCAAAGACAGGCGCCTGTAGGTCTTGTTTGAGTGTTGAAAGATCATTTTTGTCAACATGGTGTTTAAGCAAATCGCTCAATTCCTCATCGTTTGGTTTGATTAGGAAAGGCTTAAGTGGCGCATCAAGTGCATGCGTCAAGGTGGCACCTGATGTATCAAGTAAAACTTTGACACCTTGTTTTTCAGCATGAGCGATCATCAATGTGTAGTAGGTCTCGGGCAATCCTTGTGGCATAGAACCAGAGATAGTGACTAGATCGGCTTCTGGCAGCAAGTGATCAAAATGATCTAGGAATTTATTAGCGTCTTTTCTATCGATCGTTGGTCCTGCTTCGAGAATTTCGGTTTGATTCCCGTTATCATGTAAAATGGCAATTGAGCTACGTGTTTCTGCCTGAATAGACAGGAATTGGTGAGGGATGCCCTCGTTATCGAGCTGATGCTGTAGCCACTGGCCAAAATAACCACCGATGAATCCAGTGGCAAGGATATCGTGATCCATTTGATGAATCACCCGCGAAACATTGAGACCCTTGCCACCAGCTGTTTTGCGCACATTTTTAACTCGATTAACAGTATTGGTGGCTAAATGCTCTAAAGGGTATGAAACATCAATTGAGGGATTTAAAGTAACTGTCAAAATCATAATCTTGGCCTCCATGACAAAAGTCGATTCGATGAAGAATCGACTTTTAATTGCTTGAATCCAAACAGGTGAGCTTGAAAATTTTAATGACGTTTGGATTGCTTGTCGAACGATTAAAGCCATTTTTTGTAGGTGGCTTTTACAGACATAAGATTTGAAACATTGAATATCTTTGCGACATTATGGTTACCGAACCTTGTGTAACAATAGTGAATTAGCCGCGGGACTTTCCGCCTGAAACATTGACTGTTTGGCCAGTCATGTAACTTGAGCGATCAGAGAGGAAGTAGGTAACTAAATCAGCAACTTCGGAAAGTTTACCGCTGCGGCCTAGAGGAATTGTCGAAGTCTTTGCATAACCTGCTCGTAGCTGTTCGACCGTCTCATGACGTGAGTAAGCAAGTCCTTCTTCGTAAGAAAGCGTACGTAGACCGGTGGCTTCCAGAACACCAGGCGCAACACCGATCATGCGAACATTGTATTGACCCAACTCTTTAGCCCAAGCGCGAGTAAAACCATTAATTGCGCCTTTTGTGCCAGAATAAATGCCGGCACCTTGTGAGCCTTCGAGTCCGGACTCAGATGACATGTTAACAATGACACCCTTATGTTGCTTAACGAGTTCCTTGACCACGATGGAAGAGCAAAGCCAAACGCTTTTAACATTGATGGTAAACATTTTGTCGAAGTTGGCTTCATTGATCACATATTTGCCATCAGGATCAGTTGGATCTGTTAAAATACGAGGGATGTTGATGCCGGCATTATTGACCAAACCGTTAATGGTGCCAAACTTTTCTTTAGCAGTCGCCACCATGTGCTCAACTTGATCTCGTTTGGTAACATCGGTCTGTACAAACAAGAGATTGTCATCTTTGAATGAGCCTTCCTTGAGATCAGCGTTGACAACTTTTGCATGGTTACCAATCAGATCTTTAACGATGGCGTCACCGATTCCTGAAGAGCCGCCTGTCACAATAAATACCCGATCATCAATGTTTAACCAATCTTTAGCCATAAGTTGATTCCTCCTAAAATTTAATTTGTTATTTAGTGAAGCAATAACCTGAGTTTATTTCGTCTTGTTATCCGTGACATATAAGCGTTGCCGCTTGTATGCAATATACGTATAAGCAAATGCACTGATAAACAAGATAGCGATAACGATAAAGCCGATGCCAACCTGGCCGGTAAAGCCCTTAGTTAAGAGGTACGTGATTGGTGAGCCTGCTTGGTCAAGTGAAGAAACTTCTTTACCCTTAGCAAGTAAATTCGTCGCATGGCCAAGGGCAACCTCTAGCGGATACATTTGGTTTGAAATCCAGATAGTGATGAACATAATGACCGAACCAGAGATGAGTGTTCGGAAGATGTTTCCTTTATGAACCCCTGTTGCAATGGCGATAAAGAACCCGATCGTGGCTAAATCACCGAAAGGCAACACTTTGTTACCAGGTACAAGGATCGCAATCAGCAAGGTGATGGGAACAAACAGCAGACCTGCAGCAATAACGTCTGAATTACCAAGTAACAAAGCCGGATCCATCCCTATCGTGAACAAGCCACCTTTAAAGTGTTTGTCCATGATGACTTTGGCACCTTGTGAAATTGGAATGAGTCCCTCCATAATGAATTTAACGACCACAGGCATTAACACCATAACTGCGGCCATTTGTATTCCCAACTGCAGCGATTTACCGATTGGAAACTTTGCCAGCAAGCCGATAATGATCCCTAATATAGCGCCAATAATGGATGGCTGACCTAAGACACCGAACTTTTCTTCGACGGTTTTGGATGTGATTGTAATTTTGTTCAGTCCCGGAATCGCTTCAATCAGATCATCAATTGGCTTGGCGAAAATACCCATATAAGCAGATGTCCCGTGTGGAATTGAGATGCCTTCCAAGCCAAAAAAGTTATCTGTAACAGGTTTGAAAATATCGCCAAGTTTGTAAGCGATTGCTGCATGAACGCAAATGGCAACAATTCCCCAAGTAAAACTACCCGTAGCAAGTTGAACAATTGCACCAGTAAACGCCATGTGCCAAATGTTCCAGATATCCACATTGACAACTTTTGTCATACGCGTAAGCAACATAATGACATTAACGGCAATGGCAATTGGAATGGCGATAAGACCCATGGCTGATGCCCATGCCATAGGAGAAGTTCCTGGCCATCCGACATCGACAACGCTAAGTCCTAAATTAAAATTCTTGGCCATTGCCTCGGCAGCCTTACCCAGATTATCAGTTAACAACGAGATGACTAAGTTAATACCAACAAATCCGATACCGATTGAAATACCTGCGCGAAGGGATCTTCCAACGCCTTGTCGCAGAAAAATACCAAGTATAAAGATGATGATTGGAATCATGACACTTGGTCCCAAATCAACGATGTATTGGATAACTTGCATGCTGCTACCTCCTTTTATATAGAAAGACAACCCAAAAAATTGCGATAAAGATGAATGCTAGATAAAACGGTGAAGCATATACAAGACTAACAACGAGTTTGATGATTAATGAAAGCCCTTACACGAATGATGATAAACGCTTTTTTTAAAATTGCAAGTCTTTTGTTTAAATTATTTTGGTATATACCCAAGAAAAAGCGCTTAA
>NZ_JBVAYD010000028.1:0-33578 GCF_055413445.1 Lacticaseibacillus sp. 22
ATAAACATATGCAAAGAAAATATAATATTAGGGAAAGCGCTTGCATTAATTTGAATTAGCGACTATGATGACTCTTGAAAACAACTGATGGATGGAGAGTGATTAGAATGACATTGTTAAACAAGCACTTGATTCATCGCAATGTGACTTTTAGGGATGCCGATGACGCCCTGAAGTCAATGGCGACCGCGATGGTTGAGAATCAATATGTGAAACCGACATTCGTTGATGCTGTTATACGCCGTGAACATAAATTTCCGACTGGCTTGCCAACTGGAGGTATTATGGTTGCAATTCCGCATGCCGATTGGACCAATGTTAATCGCGGGACAATTTCGGTTGCAACGTTGGAGAAACCAGTTCTTTTTAAGAACATGGGCAATCCTGAAGAAGATTTAGCAGTTCGATTAATTTTTATGTTGGCCGTCAGTGAACCACATGCAGAGGTTAACTTGCTGAGAGACTTGATGGGAATTGTGCAAAATCAAGCAACACTACAAGGACTGTTAGATGCGCCCACAGATCTTGATCTGTTTAAGCGCTTAGAGGATATGTTTCAAGATATTGTTGTGGATAAAGAGAAAAAAGAGGAGACCTCAAAATGAAAAAGATTATCGTTGCGTGTGGCTCAGGAATTGCAACTTCAACTGTTGCGCGGAATGCGCTTGAGGAAAAACTCAAAGCTAAAGGAATTGATATGACACAAGTATCGATGGACCAAACTTCAATTCCGCAACTACGCTCTAAGGCCGATCAATTTGATTTGGCGGTGACGACCGGTAAGTTTACAGAAGATATCGGCGTTCCGGTTTTAAACGGGCTGCCATTTCTTACTGGCGTTGGCGAAGACGAATTAGTTCAAAAAGTCATTGATGTGCTTGGATTGGAGTCGCGAAAGTAGCCAATTGATCCGGAAATGACGGTTCGCAAATCGGAGTTAATAGCTTGAATTGCCGCATAAACATGGTATGATCAAAATGACTCGTTTTATTAAATGGGTATGAATTAACGTATGGTCAATATACGTTTAGTGGCCTGATGAGTTTAAAAAATAAAAAAGAGGGATAGCCCTCTTTTTTTATTGAAAATATTAACTCGTGATCGTTTACTTAGAGTGGGAGGTGTTTATGGTTGAAACATTTTAGTGTAACGCTCACGTCTGCTGAAGCCACACATATCAGCCGTGACAACTTTTATGAGCCGCTCGACTTGACGATCAGAAAACAACTATTATTTAACTACGCTTTAAAGAATCGGCGTTGGATTAAAGTAAACGGTTTTTTGCGTCGGCCAGGTGATTGGATTAACGAAAAAGAAGCATTTGAGGTCACTAGTCTGGCATCCCGATTACCACTTGAACAGCTTCGGCGCCGATATCCGGATTATTATCCGGTAATTAATAAATCTCAATGGCTTCGACAACGAGATGAGGCCCAAGCGCTTTTTGATACATTTATTCCAAAAGTACAGCGTCGAAAACGCGCACGTTATGATAACGAAGTAGCGGCATTTTGTCATGACAATGGTTTTCAAGAGATTGATTCGTTACGGACGCGTGAAGCTAGAAGTCCAGGCGCGTATGTCGTCGCACTGGACGATTATTTGTCGATTTATTTCGGCATCGTACCCAACATTGCTGCTTCAATCCTAGCTCACTGGGATGCATTACTTGATTTGAACGCGATAACGACGCTTGATGCTTTGCCAATTGATGCATTTAAGCCGCTTGATACAACCCGTATTTTTATTAAAACCGCCGAAAAGCGTCATCTTGAAGAGCTCAAACTTGAATTAGCTGATCTGGTTCCTTATCGATATACGCTTAATCAATCTTCTCCCTCGTTGGCAGGCATGGGATCAACGAAGGAGACAAACTTAGCGCTCTTTCCAAAAGGCGTCGAGGTCCATGATGCGATGGGCGGGTATGAATTATTTGAATACGATCTGGCTCGAGAGTTAAACATTCATCCGCATAAAGATGATGAGCAGTGACCGGCCAGCAAAATCCCCCCACAATTAATGGCGTTATTGTGGGGGGATTTGTGTTGAGAGAAGCAAAAATTGAAGGGGTAAATTTATTAACAGGCCGCTTGTCACAATTTTATACAGAAAGAAATAAACTTGTGAGGGAACATGCGATTGTCCTGTTTTAGCATCTCACAATTATTTACTTTGCATCCTAGAGGGCCAGTAGATGACTGAGACGAGATCGGTACAATTCATGTTATAACATAGAGTAGGACATGGATTGATTAAGACACGTCAAGTTAACGCTAAGATACCTTTGTGTAACCATGACCTTTACAATATTAAAACTAAAAATGGTTTCTGCTAACTGACAGATGAGAATGGAGGTCCCTCATTGAATTATTTTGTGAATGAAAACATATTTTCAATGAACTCAGGTACGGAATTTTCCGCGGCACAACGGGTAATGCTGTTCAAAAAGAATAAAGTGCCGGCGCAGATAGTCACGCGTAATTACAATCCATTGATGATTGATGATGTTCACCGAATTGGGTTAGAGCAAAAAGATGTTGTCAATATGTATGACTATTTTCAGGAGATACTTGATGTCGCGCCTAAAGATGTTAATGTTCGCTATACTGAAGCTATTGATAAGTATCAATATCACATTGATGGCGTGGATCCAAATGAATCTAAAATTGTTTATCATGGTAAAACGATCGGTAAAGTCAACATTGCGCCAGGTACAGTCGGGCTTGTGGGGTCGATTGAATACTACAATGATATGAATACGGTTGTCGCTAAAGACATTTGGGATCGCCGCGGGTTTAAATCGTCAACCCAGTATTTTCATCCTGATGGTGCGTTTGGCCCACAGGTTTTTTACGATCGTGATGGTAAGCCCAAGATTGAAATTACGCGGATGAATGTGAATGGCGAATTGCGCAACACCATGTACAAGCTGCTTGACTATCAAGGCCGGGCATGGCGCTTTGATACCGAAAATGAAATGTTTGTTTTCTTCATGAATGAACTGATGCTTAAACATTCTGGCGTCTTAATTAATGATCGGCCTTCATTGATTAGTGAAGTTGCCGCAGTTGTTGGCGCACGTGGTAAGTGGCAGTTTCTTCACAGTGCCCATACTTACAAGCCAGAACAAGCAGGTGGATCGCGTAACTATGTCGACTATCTCCAACCACTATTTGCCACGCACATGAATGACTTTGATGGCGTCATGGTCCCAACTGTGGAGCAAAAGCAAGAAATCGATAAGTTCTTCCACTTTAAGCATGTCGTGGTGGTGCCGGATTCATATGCTGAACCGCATAAACTGGTCCCTGCTGAAAAACGTGATCGCAATAAGATTGTTTATTTGGGCCGAATTTCACCGGAAAAAGAACCACAAGAAGCCGTTAAGATTTTTGCAAAAGCGAAAAAAGACTTACCAGACTTACATCTTGAGTTTTACGGTTACTCATCTGATCAGTCGCTTGATAATTCACTAAAAGAACTGATTAAAAAACTGGAAATTGAAGACGCCGTTCACTTTAATGGCTACCAAAACAATGACCAGTTGGCAAAAAAGCTTGGAGACGCCGCGGCAGTATTAAGTACCTCTTCTTCAGAAGCGTTCGGCATGAATGTGTTGCAGGCGATGAGTTTTGGCGTGCCGGTGATCGGCTATCAAGTTAAATATGGCATGAAGTTGGTGGTTAAAGAAGGCATCAGCGGATACTTAGTGCCAAATGGTGAAAGCCAACAAGGTGCCAAGGCGTTGGTTAAGTTGTTGACCGACAAAGATAAGTGGGCCGATATGCTTGAATCAACCTATGAATCATCGCAGAAGTTTAACGCTGCGGCAGCTTGGCAACAGTGGCAGGCTCAACAAGCAGCTGTTCCTAACGTATTCTCAAAGTAGGGGAGAGCTTAGCATATGATATTCTTTATTAATTCAAATTTTAATAAAAATAATTCCGGGATTGAACACGCTCAATTGAAGCGGGCAGGACTCTTTCGTGATCATCATGTGCCTTTCAAGATGATTTTTCGCGAATGGAATCCTCGCTTACATGAATACTTAAACCATAATGGGGTCAGTGATGACGAGGCTTTGAACATGTTTGACTACTACCAGAATGCCGAACAGGTTCCAGCTAAAATTCTTCACGCTGAAGACATTGATTTTGGATTCGACAAGCTTAGTTACGCCAAAGAGCCAGATAACCACCGCTATTTGGTGACCCGAGGCAAACTTTTTGTCGGCCGGATCAATTACTTTGAGGATGACTCGGCTGAACGCGTCAGCTCAGTTGAACAATTCGATGGTTTTGGAAATTTGTATCGGGTTGACTTTTATGACTTCCGCGGCTTTTTGTCGCTGTCGCAGTGGTATACGCCGGATAATAAGGTGGGGACTGAGGTTTGGCATAAAGTTGATGGGCGGCCAGTTATTGAGACTTTTAATAAATATGACGCCAATCATGCGTTCATTAAGACCGGATGGCGGTTGATTGAAGACAACGGTGCGGTTTATATGTTTTCGAATATAGATGATTTGACGCAGCATTTTTACAATAATGTGAATGAGCAATACTGGAATGACAAAGAAGTCAATGTCTTTATTCTTGATCGGTCACATTTGGGCGATTGGCAACTCATTCACTTGCAGCGGCCTGCTTATATTGTCATGAATTTACACAACTCACATGCAGGCGATGCCCAAGATCCGATGCACTCGGTCATGAATAATTTTTATGAGTACAGCTTGATTCATGCTAATGATTACGATGCGATTGTTTCAGCTACCAATAAGCAAACTCATGATGTGCGCGAGCGATTCCACCCAACGTGCAAGTTGTTTACCATTCCAGTTGGCGTTTTGCCAGATGAACAGTTGGCTCGACCGCATGTTGCCATGACCGATCGCCAGCCGGCAAAAGTTCTGGTTACGGCGCGGGTTGCCCCTGAAAAACAAATTGATCACATTGTTGCAGCGATTGGGATTGCTAAGAAAGATGTCCCTAACATTTCTTTGGACGTCTATGGTTATGTCGACCACCGGGATGATAACCGGGCGATGAAGCGGATCAACGCAGCAATTGAAAAGTATCATTTACAAGGTGCGATCAAGTTGCACGATTACACCAATGATGTCGGAGCCGTTCAACGGAATGCTCAGGTTTATGCACTTGCATCCGTGATGGAAGGCTTTAATCTGTCTTTGATGGAAGCACTCAGCAACGGCATGGTTGGGGTCACCTATGATGTCAACTATGGCCCGAATGAATTAGTTGTTGATGGCAAAAATGGTTTTGTTGTGCCATTTGGCGATATTAAGGCGATGGCCGCTAAGTTTGTTGAACTATTCACCCATCCGGATGAATTACAGCAAATGTCAGACCAAGCCTATGAGTTGTCGGATCGCTATTCGGAAGCGAATGTTTGGAAGGCGTGGCAAGCGTTATTAGATGATGCTAAAAAGAAGGATATTCATTACACTGAAGAGATATCCGCTGGTATTGGCGATCAACGGGTAAAGAAAGCGTAAAGCTCCGGTTTTAGATTTAAAGGAACTGCTAAAGTGCTCGTTATTTTAGAACGAAACAAGTGATCGTTATTTTAGAACGAAACACTTTTTAAATTCTTCTCAAAACAGTACAATTAGATAAATCAACCTTAAATGAAGGCGGGCGCCTGAATGAATGACAAATTAAAGATTATTGAATTACTTAAGCAACAAGTAGCAGCGAAAACAGCTGAACTGACGCCTAAGAATATTCAGAAAATAACGCAAGACATTCAAGATTTACTGAAACTTTTAAATGACGTTGTAGCCATTGATTTTGTTGACACTACTTCTGAAACGAGTCCGCAACAAGAGAATACAGCAGTTGCAAAACCTGAATCTAATGCGGCAGTTGCGCCGATGATTACCCAAACAGCGCCTGAAACTAAAAGTGAACCAAAGCAGCAGACGCAACCGCAGCAACCCCAACAGCCAAAACCGTCGCAGCCAAAATCCAATCCTGAACCGGAAACACCATTATTATCAGAGCACTGGTTAAATAATCATAAGTCGTACATTGGTCGCTTCCATTTAGATTTGAACGGCGGCCATGTCGGCACCATTAAAGTGTCGGAAAGTAAGTTACATAAAATGAAGAACCCACCGGAAAATGGGGACTGGGTGCGTGCCGATGAGTATCAGGATAGCGATAGTGTTAATTACAAGATTACAACGTTGAAGCGCGATCCGTTGCCAACCGAAATTGTACGGTTGAAGTTTTTGCCTGCTGTTTTTCGTGAAGATGTGAAGCGGTGGTATATTGAGTTTCAATCACCGGAACACGAGACGCGGCAGCAGTTGCTTTTAGGCGATTATGATGTGATGTTGTTTAAGTTGAAGCCGGGAGATTATATTGACTACGCTTATCGGCGCGGTCAGGAAATCAATGGTAAGATCATTTGGCGTTACACTGATTCCGCGGCGGTTGCGACCCGAATGAAACAACGCTATGCAAAGTCGGCGAATACAGACGCTGATAAAAACACTGCAACTAGTAAGCAGAAAGCAACACAAACAGCGAACAAGACGGTCAAGCCTGCAAAGAGGCGGCGAGCTGTCCAGCAAGTCTTTGCCGATAAAACCTTGCTGCTGGTTTGTTTTGAAAACTCCGCCATGCCGCGTAAAGTCAAGCGCCATGTTGAAGAACGCGGTGGCAAACTCGTGTTATCATCACACTCGGATTCCGGCGCGATGTTGAAGAAAAAAGTTCAAAAATCTGATGTGGTGATTGTGACGACCGATTTTGTTGGCCATAGTCAAATGTTTGCGGCTAAGGATGAGGCGAAGCGGATCGGGAAGCCGATTTGGATGGCGAGAAATACCAATGAGCGTAATTTGCTGCAGTGGTACAAACGACATTTTCCTAATGAAAGTAAGCCATCTGCGGCGCGCCAGGAAGTCTAATGAATGAGCTAGAATCAATCATTGTGTCACTTAATACTAAAATTTTATATTAAAAAAACCGGTCCTGAGTGTTTTGCAGTGTGTGCTGACTGCTCAGGGCCGGTTTTTTAAATGTGAACTTCTAAATACAACGGGATATTCAGGCTTCTTGTCCAATTCGTGGCCAAGTTGCATAAGTTGCGACCATGCGATCCAAGGCTTCTTTGAGTAACGGGCGCGGCATGCCGATGTTGAGACGCACGAAGCCGCCACCATCAGCCACAAAATAGCTGCCGACCACACAGGACAAATCAGCAGCAGTAAAGAAACGTTTCATCGCCGTTTCATCAGGGAAAAGCCGCTGGGTGTCCAGCCAGGCTAGAAAACCGGAATCGGAAGGCATCACCTGAATTTCCGGTATGACTTGCAAACGGTTGACCAAGTAGGCAAAGTTAGCGGCGACATAAGCCACCATTTCATCCAGCCACGCATCACAATCCGTATAAGCAGCGATGAGGGCTGGCACGGCAAAGCTATTAGGTGAGGTAATCGAATTGGCGACGAATTGAGCGTTGAGTCGGGCGCGGATCGCTGGGTCAGGGATGACGACATAGGACGTTTTCAGACCGCCTAAATTGAAAGCTTTATTGGGTGATAAACAAAGAATACTTTGGGATTGAATAGCTGGGCAGGCTTGCCAGATGCTGGTAAATGTGACGCCGGGATAAACAATGTCCCGGTGAATTTCGTCACTAATGAGTAAAACCTGATGCTGGCGGCAAAGTTCACCCACGCGTGCTAGTTCTTCAGCTGTCCAGACGCGGCCGGACGGATTTTGCGGACTGCAGAGAATGAACATCTTAACGTCCGGCCGTTGCATTTTAGCGGCCATGTCTGCAAAGTCGAATTCGTAGCGATTGTCCACAAGCATGAGCGGACTGGTGGCGAGCTGACGGTGGTTATTGCGCACGGCTTCAGCAAACGGATCATAGGCCGGCGTGTTGATTAACACCGCTTCATTTTGTTCGGTGAATGCCTGAACCAAGTAGTGGAGGGTCGGCACGGTGCCATAGCTGAGTTTGATCCAGTCTTTTTCCAGTTGCAACCCGAAGCGGCGCGCGTTCCAGGCGATGACTGTCTCATAAAAGGCTTCGGGGATGTAAGTGTAACTGTAGTCAGGTACGGCCGCGCGTGTCATAATGGCTTGGTGAATCGGCGGGGCAACCGGGAAGTCAAAATCGGCCAAGTCCATGGGAATCGCATTGGCCGTGAGCCCGAATTTTTCCGCGAGCACTTGATCCGCCCACTTCCGCGCATTGCCGGCTTTGCGATCAAAAAGGCGATTAAATTGGCTCATGTTCAAGCACCTCCAATTGATTCATCTGCCGAGATGTTTGGTTTAACACGCGCGCGCCGGTTTCGGTGATGACAACATCATCTTCAATGCGGACGCCGCCAATGCCGGGAAGATAGGCGCCCGGTTCGATTGTGACAATCATACCCGGCGCTAAAACGGTTTGACTGCGGGGGTTGAGAATTGGCTGATCGCCGCCTAGTCCCAAGCCGTGCCCTAAACCATGCGTGAAACAGTCACCATAGCCAGCAGCGGTCAAAACGCCACGGACAATGGCATCGACTTCACGACCTTGCATGCCAGGCTTCAAAGCAGCAATTGCCGTTTGTTGGGCGTCCAGAACCGCCGCATGGACTGCGGCAAGTTCTGCGGGTGGCTTGCCGATGCTGAGTGTCCGCGTCATATCGGACTGATAATCAGCTAAAACAATCCCAAAATCAATGGTGATGAGTTCGTTTTCCTGCAGTATTCGCTCGCTGGGTCGGCCATGCGGAAACGCACCCCGCGGGCCACTGGCGATAATCGGATCAAACGCCATCCCTGTTGCTCCTGCTTGCAGTGTATAAAAATATAACCACGCATTAAGCGTTTGTTCGCTGATGCCGGGGCGAATATGCGGGAGGAGTTGGGTAAAAATTTTGTCAGTCATCGCACAGGCCGCCGCAACTGCCGCAATTTCCGCTTCGTCCTTGCGCATGCGTTGTTCCATGATCAAGTCATCCGCCAAACTGAGCGTCCAGTTCTGGGCAGCTAAGGTCTGAAATTCTTTAATCGAAAAGCCGTTGCTCACCAAGCCGATGCGCCGACTTTGCTGGGAAGTTAAGAAGTCAATCAATTGCGGTAAGTAAGATCCCTGAGGCACTTCGATATTTGTAAATCCCTGGGTATCTGCGGCCTCTGCACGATAGCGGCCATCGTGGATTTGCACGGCCTGCGTTGGGGTCACCACGACATACACACCGCTGCCGGGCAACGCGCCGACATAGCGTTTACTTTGGCGATCATGCAGCAGCAACGCGTCCAAATGTTGCGCGCCGATCGCTTTTTGTAAGTTGGTTAAATGATTCATATGAGCCTCCGTTTTAAGTGCATTGTTTTTCGAAAAAGGGATGCCCGCGCAAACGGTGCGGCATCCCATTGTGAGCATTTTTTCAGTAACCACAGCATGCGGCCTGATTAGAAGTCGAGATCCAAGCCAGCCAAGGTATCCTCGTCTTCTTTTGAAAAGATTGATTTCTGCGATGCTTTCTTGGCTTCATTCTTCAACTCGGCACGTTCCATAACCTTGAAGAATGGCCAGTACAAAGCGACTGCTAGGAACAGCTGCAAGGCGTTGGCTAGGATTGTCCGGTAATCGCCATTGATTAAGAAACCTTCCAGAAAGACCCCAACGTACGGCGGGTTGAAAATGGGTTTAGCGATCCAACCCCAGTGCATGAAGAACATTGGCAGGGTGCCGATAATGGCGCCACCAAAGACGTGCGGGATGAACATAATCGGATTCAGAATAATCGGTGCCCCGAACAGAATCGGCTCATTGATGCCAAACAAGGCGGGGAATAAGGAAATTTTACCGATTTTACGATACCGCTTGCTCTTAGACAGCATGCAGGCGACCACACAGCCGATGGAAATGCCGCAACCGGTAAAACCAAAGAAACTTGAAACGGCGCCGGCTGTGTAAAAATGCGGAATTGCTTCGCCGGCGTTCATTGCAGCAATATTTTCGGCGATGAACGTCACCATAATCGGACTGGTGATCGGCGAGAAAACCGACGAGTGAATTCCAAAGAAGAAGACAGTACAAATGGCGAAGTTAAGCGCCAAGACAGCCCACGGATTATCCATACTCCCAACCAATGGCGCCAAGAAGCGAGTCAAGATGCTTGGCGGCAGCTCACCAGCCAGATTCAAGAAGATAAAGCGGCCGGCAATAAACGCACCGCCAGTAATGAGTGTGACCGGAATCAGCTCGAACGAACGGGAAACAAAATCCGGCACCCCATCCGGCATCTTGATCGTTAAGTGGTGAGTTTTGCACCAGTGATATAACTCAACCGTCAGCAAGGCAACAATCATGCCGGTAAATAAACCGCGAGCGCCAAGGTTGGCGACATCCAGTTGGCCGGTTTTGTTAAAAGTTGCGACCATCATCAAAAAGGCAAAACCCGACAAGGTGACACATCCGGGAATATAAAGCTTGTAATGATTACCTAAGTTGTAAGCAATGGATAAGCAGGCATACAAGCCGATCATCCCGATGGACAGCTTAACAGGCAGGTCGAACAGCGCGGCGTTGCCAGTAATGAACTGCGAAACGGCATTTTTAGGGCCGAGCATATTCGGCAGTGCGGGGATGATCGTGAAAATACTGCCGAGAATCGTGAACGGCGTCATAGCCACCATCCCAGCCTTAATGGCACTCAGATGACGCTGATTATCCACTTTATGGGCGATGGGCATGAAGAAGCGGTTCATAAAAGCTTCGAACTTGTTAAACATCGTGGTGCGCTCCTCTCAAAATTTTGATCAGCCACTAACCGGCATGCTTCTTTTGATATTTTGCGTGAGTCACCAGCGCCAGTTTCATCACCGTGGCACCATCCATTTGCCCGTAAACATCTTTATCGATGACGGCATACGGAATATGGCGCGGATCACAGATTTCCCCAATATAGCCAGTCTTATGCCCAATCTGGGGACCGACCAAAACAATGTCATAGTTGTCGATTTCTTCTTCCAGTCCATCAACCGGAATAGCATTAAAATGAAAATCCGCTTCGTTCAGTTTGCGACTGTCTTTAACAACCTTCGCCATATTTTGCATCAACATATTGGTGGAAAAGCCACCTGCACAGCATAAAAGAATTCGCATGATTTTGTTCTCCTTGTATATTTATTAATGTGAGCGCGAGCCGGCGCGGTTAGAAGCCTGCTTCATTCACGCTCTAGTTTCAAATACCTCAATCAACGTTTCGATCAAATCTCGTGCCAGTTGGCTGGTCATGTAGTGATCTTGCGCGTGGACCATGAGCAGACTTACGGGTTCGGGCGTCTGGTCCGGTGCAAACTCGCGCGCGATCATGGCCGTTTGTGCGTTGTGGGCGGCGACATCAATGGCTTTTGACTCGGCCAGTAAGTTGCGGGCCCGGTCAAAGTCTTGCGTTTTAACGGCAGCCAATGCTTCAAAGGCTTTGGTTTTGCTTTCGCCGGCGTTTGCGATGAGCTGCATAATTTCGAGTTCTTGAGTAGTTGCCATAGGGGGTGGACTCCTTCTTACAAACCTGCAGTGGGTGGGTGCAGATGTTTTTTAATCGTTGGGCGGGCGCTAGTGGTGAAACTTTTAAAAGGTATGTGCCGCGGCCACGAGTTTTGCTGATAATTGGCGGCACATCGCAGCGTATAAAGCAACCATCTGATCAACATCGCGGGTGTGGGCAAGCGATTGAGCGCAATGGCCGTAACGGCAAGGGAGGATTGTGACCACCGTTGGAATGCCGGATCCGACTTTGTGTGCCTCACCACCATCGGTACCGCCGCCATTAAACATATCTAATTGCAAAGGGATTTCTGCTGCGACTGCGGTTGCTTTAACAAACTGTTGCAGATGGCGATTTGGAGCTAAGGTGCGATCAAAGTGGGTGAGAATCGGTCCTTTACCTACTTGGCGCTGGTTAACTTCGCCACGTTCCCGTGGATTTTGAAAAGTTGCCACATCGACAATAAAAGCAAGATCCGGTTTGATCAGCTGAGTGGCAGTTTTGGCCCCACGAATGCCGACTTCTTCACTGCTAGTTGCGGCAAAATGCAAGGTGAACGGCAATTTTTCATCTGCCAGTTCTGCGAGTAGTTGCGCGCCGACGTAGCAGCCGAGGCGATCATCTAAAGCTTTGCCGCCAAAGACGCCATCTGGGGCATACCCATGAAACTCGGTCGCAAACGTCACCATATCACCGATTGCGATTCCCAAGGCAGCGACGTCATCAGCATTGTTTGCGCCGACATCGCATAAAACCTGATCAAATGCCGGCAATGTGTCATCGCGAATGACCATGCCCGGAAGCTTGTGACCCGCGGCGGTTGTGATGCGTACGTTCTGCCAGTGACTGGCGGCAGGTTTAACGCCGCCGACAACCATCAGACGCAGCAGTCCTTCAGGGGTAATGGTACGAACCATGTACCCCACCTCGTCCATGTGGCCATAAATAATGACTGAAAACTGCGGATCGGCGGCTTCTTTGGTGAAAATAAGGCTGCCTAGCCCGTCAGTTTGGCTGGTCAATCCATATGGGGCAAGGTGATGGCGCAAAACCGCGCGCACTTCGCTTTCGTTGGCTGCAATGGCATCAGCGTTACTTAACGCCGCCATCAGTTGTAAATCCATGTCGTTTCGGCTCCTTCCAGTTCAGTCCGTAAAGTTTGTTGAAATGCGCTAAATTCGGTTTGGTGAACTAATTGATTGATGAGATCAGGCTTTTGCATTAACGCGGCCAATTGGGTGGTCAAAGTTCGGTGTAAGGGTAATTGATCCTGTTTCAACGCAATCAACCACACAATGCGAACCGGGCGCGCGCTATTTTTGACGCCAGTTGGCAAAAGCATCACGGCGACCGCATTTTTCCTGGCGCTGAATGACAAGGGGTGCGGAATGGCGATCCCGTTGTCGTAAACCGTCGCCAGAAAGTCTTCGCGCTGCAGAACCGAGGCTGCGTAACCAACTTGTCCGCAATAAGCCGCCATTTTAGCAGTGAGGGTGGTGAGTAACGTCCGATAGTCGGCAGGCTTTTGATCGGGGAAAAATAGCGTTGACTGCAACAAATCCGCAAGGGACGCTGTGGCATGATGTTGCGATGCCATTGATAGCTCGTGTCGTAAACTGGCAAAGTCCAAATCTGAAGCCACTTCATCAATCTGAATCACGGGACAATCAAATGATTCATTTAAAGCCGTGACGGTAAAAAGCAAGTCCGGTGAAAGTTGGTGGATTGCTTTTAACTCATTGAGGCCAAAAGTTTGAATCACCGCCTCAGGAAAAATCCGTCGCAGGCGTAAACTCAGCAGCGTTGCAATGCCGCCACCAGTTCCGCAGATCACGGCAATGCGATAACCATGCCGGCTCCATTTTTCGTGAGCCTGTTCAAGTGGGACCAGCAGATGGGTTGTCAGATAGCCAACCTCGGTTTTTGGTACCTCGATTTGGTATTCGCGGCTTAACCATTGAGCAAATTGCACTGCCCAGTTAAAGGCGATCGGGTAATCGCGCGCCAAAGGTTCTAGACTCAGACCGGCCAGACTTTGGTGTTCTTTTAGTCGGCCAATTAAGGCGAGGACGTGGAAGTACATGAGCGACAGGAATTCCGGATGCGTAGCAAAGTTGGTTTCATGGCGTGCATCCAGCGTTGTGAAATAAGCGCGAAGTTTGTTTTTTAGCCGCTCATGGTCCAGACGCGTGGTCAGTTGTTTGCGTTTGGCGGCAAAACTGACGGTTAAAAAATGCCACGCCTCCGGACTTAGGCGAATAGCGGCTAAAATCGCTGCAAAGTCAGTGTCAGCAGGCGGGGCGTGTAACGATTGGCCCGTGACGACAAGCGACCACCCAATTTCGCTGGCAAACTGGGTCGTGACAGCCGGATCGAGTCCTAAAGGCTGCAGTTGCTGAGCCAGTGTCGCATGATTGGGCGGTAACCCATATTGTTGCAGCGCATGGATGCGACTTTGCCAGTTGCCTTGAATTCGCACGCCGTAATGGGCTTTGCGGATTAACGACAGGGGCGTTCCAACCAGCAGTTTGTCCAACTCGCGTAAATCACGCTGTAACTGCTTGGTACTAATAAGCTGGGTGGCGGCCAGTTGCGCCACCGTCAAATAGTTTGTGGTCGATAACAGCTGTTGCAGAAGCTCGGGTAAGCGTTTGGCTGGCATTTTTGGCTGAGCCTGACCCGCTAAAGTCGCAAGATACGCAGCTAAAAGTTTCGTATCTGTAATCTGTAATTCATACCCTCGTCCCCGAATAAATCGGATTTGAAACCCTGACGCATCGTGGTTTAGCAGGCGCAAATCATTTTGCAACGTACGCCGTGATACCCCAACCGCTTTGGCCAAGGCCATCGCGGACATAACCCCGTTAGCTTGTAGTGCTTGAATGATGAGTTGTTCACGCAATTGCCTTCCCCCAATCCGTAAGCGCTTTCAACCATATTGTCAGTATGCCGCAGAAACTTCCTGTCAAAAAGTCCCACTTTTGCAAGCTGACATGGCAAAAATGGCATGATTGCCAATGCGCCTGCCACTGGTCGTGAATGACGAATGATATAGTGACCGTGCTTATTCCCTGCAGTGTACCAATGTTTGAGGTGGATAACGATTTGAGCTGGTCGAGAAAATAGTGAGACGGCTTGGTTAGATAATGAGAGGCATGACAAAGGGTTGGGGCAGTTTACGATAAAGGGGAAATAAATGAAAAAGTTGCACGCAAAAAGCCCCATGCTGTTTGCATGAGGCCGAGTGGATAGAGAGCTAGCATTACCGGCATGCAGCAGACGCACGCCACCAAAATGAATCCTTAACTACGCAATATCGCCATCTGCGTTTAACTGCGCCATATGAATCAAGGTCTCGGCAATTTTACCCATTGCTTCTGTTGAGACGACTTCATACGGGCCGTGGAAGTTAATGCCACCGTTAAATAAGTTAGGAGTAGGGATACCTTGATAAGTAATCTTTGAGCCATCGGTGCCGCCGCGGAATGGAACGGTTTTAGGCGTCAGACCAGCTGCTTTGATGCCAGCTTCAGCCAAGCGGAGCGGGTAAGGATCTTTATTAATAATATCGGCCATATTGTAATATTGGTCGTGCATTTCGACTTTAAGCCGCGGGTGGTCAAATTGAGCGTTTAGTTCATCAATCGTCTTTTGGAAGTAAGCTTTGCGGGCTTCGAATTGTTGATGATCAAAGTCGCGAATAATGTAGACCAACTCTGCATCACTGATTTCGCCGTGGAATTTCAGAAGTAAAAAGTAGCCTTCATGTCCGGCGCTGAATTCCGGCCGATCAAATGCCGGTAATGCGGCATCGAGCTGACGGCCTAAGGTGTTGGCATTGACCATCAATCCCTTGGCCTCGCCGGGATGAACCGAAGTCCCTTCAATGGTGACGGTGGCTTGAGCAGCGTTAAAAGTCTCGTATTCAATTTGCCCGGGATCACCATTATCCAAGGTATACGCAAAGTCGGTTGCAAAGCCTTTCGCATCAAACTTATCGGCCCCAACTCCGATTTCTTCATCCGGACCGAAGCCAAATTTAATCAGGCCGTGTTTGACTTCCGGGTGAGCCAACAAATAACGAGCGGCCGCAACTGCCCCGGCAATCCCGGCCTTATCATCAACACCCAGTAACGTCGTGCCGTCGCTGGTGATTAAGGTCTGACCAAAATATTGCTTCAACGCGGGGAACTGTTCAACTGTGAGACTCAAGCCATTGGCAAAGTTGATCGGTTTGCCATCGTAATGCGGATGGACTTGTGGCTGCACATTCTCGGCGTTGTAATCAGCCGTATCCAAATGCGCGATGATGCCGAAGCTTTTGACCGGCTTATCAGTGTTGGCCGGCAAGGTGGCGGTGACAAAGCCATTTTCCGGGTTTAAGCCAACGTCTTGGAGTCCGAGTTCTTGCAGCTGGGTTACTAATAACTTGGCCAGTTCGGTTTGGCCAGGCGTTGATGGGGTGGTGGCGCGTCCCGGATAAGACCGGGTGTTGATTTTGGCATAGCGAATGAAATCTGTTTGGATTTGGTTCAAATCAAGTTCAATTGTCAATGAGAATCCCTGCCTTTTTGATGAGAAAAATATTAATATTCCATTGCAATTAGTGTGAGACTGGCTTAGTATTTTGTCAATAGCACAATAAGGGAATTATTGGAGGGCGCATATGAAAATATCCAAAAAATGGACGCTAGTGTTGCCGGTTGCTGCTGTACTGCTTCTGGCCGCCGGATGTTCGTCAAGTAGCAGTAGCAGCAGTGGCAAGTCGAGCACTAACCAGACGCTTAACTGGTCGGAAACCTCGTCAATCGTCACTAACGATCCATCGCAATCAACTGACACGGTATCGTTTCAGACGATGACCAACACGCAGGAAGGGATTTATCGGTTAACGGATAAAGGCCAAAAGCCGCAGTTGGCCTTGGCGAAGAAAGTGACGACCAGTCAAGATGGGCTGACCTATCATGTCACATTGCGCAATGCTAAGTGGAGCAATGGCGATCCGATTACGGCGCAGGATTTTGTCTATAGTTGGCAGCGCACGGTTGATCCTAAGACCAAAGCCACCGATGCCTTTTATTTTGCTCCGGTTAAAAATGCCAATGCAATCATTAAGGGTACGAAACCGGCCAGCGATCTGGGCATTAAAGCCACGGATAAACATCACCTAACCATCACGTTGGAAAATCCGACTGCTTACTTCAAGAAGTTGCTAGCCTTCCCACTGTATTATCCGCAAAATCAAAAAGTGGTGGAAAAATACGGCAAGAAATTTGGAACTTCGGCAACCACCCAGGTTTATAGTGGGCCGTTTAAGCTGACCAAATGGAACGGGACGGGTGATAGCTGGACGTTGGTTAAGAACCCGCAGTATTGGGATAAAAAACATGTGAAGCTGGCCAAGATCAATGAAACCGTCATTAAAGATGTTCAAACCGGCATGAATCTATATCAAACGAAGAAACTGGATTCGATCGTGCTGACTGGCGAACAGGCAGCCGCACATCTGAATGACAAAGACGCGGTTAAGCGCATTTCCTCCAATATGACCCGCGTGGACTTGAATCAAAAACAAGTACCAGCCTTCAAAAATGTTAAAGTGCGCCAAGCCTTTTCTCTGATGATTAATCGTGCCGCACTGACAAAGAAGGTTCTGAAAGATGGCTCCAAGCCAGCCTTGGGTTTTGTTCCAATTGGACTGCATACGAACCAGAAAACCGGTGCCGACTTTGCCAAAACCACGCAGGTGAAAAGTGCGGTTGCTTACGACAAGGACAAAGCCAAGAAATTGTTTGAAGCAGGGATGAAAGAAGCCGGTCAAAGCCAGCTCAACTTGACCCTGTTAGCAGATGATGCAGATGTTTCCAAGCAGGTAGCCGAATACTTGCAAGGCGCGTTTGAAGATTTGCCAAATGTCAAAGTGACGATTAAGAGCATCCCCAAGGCCCAACGCCTGCAAGCAATGATGTCAAGCAACTACGATATGGTCGTCACCGGCTGGCAATCCATCTTTGCGGACGCGTACAACTTCTTGGATGTGTGGATCAGCAATTCCAGCTACAACACATCCGGTTACAAAGATGACAAACTGGATCAGCTGTTGAGTGAAACGGAAACCAAGTACGGCAATGAACCCCAGAAACGCTGGACCATGTTGCAGGATGCCGAAAAGATCTTGATGAAAGACCAAGGTACGCTGCCGTTGTATCAAGCCAATAACTTGCAGCTATTGCGGTCAAGTGTCAAAGGTGTATCGTTTAATCCTAACGGGACACCATATGACTTTAAAACTGCATACATCCAATAATATTGGGATAACAAAAAAGCCCGCCATGCTAGTGACACGGAGATTAACCGTGAAGCATGACGGGCTTTTTGCATTCATTGACAAAATTATTTCAAGATGGAGTGACTCAAAATATAAAAAGCTTCCTGACTAGCTTGATGATGCTTGGGCTTTTCCGGGAACCCCTCATCGAATTTGCGTGCGTCCGCGGGGTCATAAGTCATGGCGGGACTTTCATGGTAGAACCACTTCTGCCCGGCTAGCGTTTGCGGCTGCAACTCTTTGACTAACATCGCGGTTGGTTGGGTATTGTCCGCCGCCCAAACGTTGAATTTTTGACAGCTTTGAAAGCCGCGGGCGACGTAATTGTCAGGATCGCCAAAAATGACAATCGCGCCATAGCCAAGGTTGGCTGCTTGCTGCATGGATGCTTCGATTAGTTGCTTTCCGAACCCACGTCGCTGATAAGCTGGCGTGATACTGACCGGTCCGAATGTCACAATAGGCTTCTCCAAACCGGTTGCAGTCACCAATTTACTCTTGGTATACATGATGTTGCCAATAATCTGTCCGTCCAGCGTTATGACAAGATCCAGTTCAGGAATGAAGTCAGCGTGATCGCGTAAAATATGGGCTAGATAATGTTCATCGGCCCCAGGCACATAAAGATTCCAGAAAGCATTGCGATGAATGGTTTCAACTGTCCGGTAATCGGATGGCTGTTCAGTACGAATGGTGATGTTTGTGGTCAAGATTAAGTCTCCTAAGAAAAGTTGTAATTCGGGACTACTTTTATTTGGAATAAAAATTTTTAGAGAAAAATTTAATCAGAAAAAAGTAATTATAAAAGTGTGGGAAAAGCTCGGGAATGAGGCACTTACATAAAGTGCGAAATAAAAATCGAAACTGCCGTTATCTTACGCAGCTTCGGCAAGATAACGGCCAATCTGATAAGCTGAGGCCAGCAGATAAGGATAATGAGCGGTGGTACCTGATTCAGAAAGTAGGTGGTGTGTATGGGCAAATTGTCGATAACCCACACATTGATGAGAAAGGTGCACCTGTTTGTCAGTGATCGATGTTGTAACAGCGATCACGGCCTGCGTTTGTTCGTTGGTAGTCTTAGTCATTGGGGTAACTCAGTTGATCAAGGCGACGACCAAGCTGCTTCATGCAGTAAACGAACTCATGCAGGCGCTCGAATTATTTCGAGAAAAATAGGCAAACTAAAAGCCGCAATTCCTTCGCTGGGATGCCGCGGCTTTTAGTTGCCTAATCCTAGTTACCATCGTTCATTAGATGGGTCTGCAAGGGCGAATGCCCAGCCGTCGTGCTCGAACGCGACGGCTTTTTGCTTGCTTTAAGTATAGCATGGCAGCTCAGAATATTTCTAGTCAGACGACAAAAAATATGTTGAGTGATTGGTTGAGGCAATATGCGAACTCATACAGGCGCTCGAATTATTTCGAGAAAAATAGGCAAACTAAAAGCCGCAAGTCCTTCCCCGGGATTCGGCGGCTTTTAGTTGCTTAATTCCAAGTGCCATCGTTCATTAGATGGGTCTGGAAGGGCGAATGCCCGGCCGTCGTGCGCAAACGCGACGGCTTTTTGCTTGCCGTAAGTATAGCATGGCAGCTCAGAATATTTCTAGTCAGACAGTTGTAAAATTTCAAAAGATGATTTCTAAGTGAACGTCCGATACATTTGATAGATGAAAGATAACTCATGTTTCATTCAAATTCGTTTCCTGACATGGCAATTATTCAGTTTCAGACTGCGAAAGCCCTTTAACGTAGCCTTCTGCCTGCATTCGGTACATTTCGGCATAGGCTGCATTCGTTTGCATCAGCACTTGATGGGGCGCAAAGCCAACAACCTTGCCGGCCTTAAGGAATAACACTTTGTCTGCCATCGTTACGGAAGAAAGTCGATGGGTGACAAAAAGAACGGTTTTATTTTGACTTAGCTCGGCAAAATGTTGATAAATTTCAAACTCACTGCGCGGATCAATTGCAGCGGTTGGTTCATCCAGAATCGCTAGGTGGGCATGGTCGTCATTTAAGAAAGCCCGGGCTATGGCAATTTTTTGCCACTGGCCACCAGAGATTTCAATGCCATCTTCATATTGCTTGCCAAAATGCGTTTGCAAGTCAATCTGCTGGTTTGAAAAGTTATCCCATGCGCTGGCTTTTTTCAGTGCCAATTCAACATTCTGCGCGTTAAAGTTTGGCAGATCGGCAATGCCCACGCTTTCCAGCAGTGACAAGTTGAACTTGGAATAATCTTGAAAGACAACGCGAATTTGGTGGCGATAAGCATCGACGTTTAATTGCTCTATCGGCGTACCGTTAATTAAAATCTGACCCGAAGAAACATCGTATAGGCGTAATAAGAGCTTAACCAGCGTGGACTTACCAGAGCCGTTTTCGCCCACAACCGCCACAGTTGTACCGGGATCAAGCTTAAAATTGACGTGTTGCAAAACGGTTTTGTGATTCGTTTCGGGGTAAGCAAAAGAAACATCGCGAAATTCAATTGCAAATGGTTTGTCTGGCAAAGCTGCGGCATTTTGGGGTGTGGTTAAGACGTCTTTCTTGTTCAAAAATTGATAATACTTCTGCATAAATAACAACGTATCATACAACAGGCTTGAGCTTTCGACTAAACTTCCCAGACTTTGGGACAACGAAACGACGGTCACTGCAAATGTGAGTAAGGAAGCCACGGGATAGTTGCCACTTTGAATGCCAACGATGACTAAATACAGTGAAGCAACCAGCGCCACCCCGTTGATGAAGGCATAGACGCCTGAAATACGCATTTGCTTCAAACGGACTTGACTGAGGCGACGGTGAATTTGCTGGAATGTATGCTGATACTTCTTGATAAAAAAATCAAAGGCATTAAAAATCCGAACTTCCTTGGCATCCGTATTCGCCAGTAACGTTTTGGCGTAGTATTGCATTTTACGGGATTGCGGGCTTCGGTCCACCATCGTTTCAAAGGCGTCTTGTTGGATCTTATAGGTGAAAATTGCTTGCGGAATAATCGGTAATAAAACCAATAAGATCACAACAAAATTAAACTGTGACAATAAGACGATGTATGACACGATTGATAAGGTTCCCCGCAGAAGATCAAGGCCGAAAACGATCAGGTTAACCGGCCGCCAGCTGGCTTGGGACCGAATAAACTCCAGCTCGTCATAATAGGTCGCTGTTTCAAATGTTGCGATGCCTTTGAGCTTTTTGGCGTGTGCCATCAAGGCTAAATTGATATGCGCGACAAGTTGGTCTGTCAGTAAGCCTTGCGTTAACGTGACAACCGGCCCGGCAATACCCAAGGCGATCACCGAGACACTCCAAACGACAGCTGGTGCGAGCGGTGAATCGTGGTGACTTAATGCAGTCAAAAGTGCCTGAGAACCGGCAATCGTTGCTGCAGGCAGAATGGACTGAATGGGCACCAGAATAAAAAGAATGGTTGCGTACAAAGGTGAGGCTTTAAAGAACTCGCGCAAACTCTTCCAGTATAAGTTTAGAAAATTGGCTAAGGTTTTAACCATGCTCGCACCTTCTTATCGTTTTCTAATATTTAGGACGATTATAGCATGTGATGGCACGCGGCATACAGTTGATTTCCAAGTGCTAGCGGTTTCAAATAAAACATGCTATACTGCCTTTACAATCGAATAGAAACATTTGGGGTGCTGAAAAGCTGAGATAATACCCATGGAACCTGATGCAGTTAGTACTGCCGCAGGGAAATGTCGCTAAGATCAATCGTTTTATGACGATGCTTATTTGTGATTTCATGGACCCCGCCAGTGTTTGGTGCCGGGTCCTTTTTCTTTGAGTTGACCTGTTCGCTAACCGATTGGCGGGAGAAGTTGATGGAGATTCACACATAAACATGGTTATGACTGATTGTGACTGCTTAGGCCCCCGTCTGTCTTTTGTTCGAAGAAAGAGGGGCTTTTTTGATGGATAGATGGTCTTTGCGTGACGTGGTCTTGTTGGCGTTTTTAGCCTTCTTGTTTGGCGGTGTCTTCATGGGTGCCGATGCAATTTATGCCGTGTTGGCGGCGGCTTTGACACCACTGGGCTATGCACCTTTTGCTAACGAGATTCTGTTTGGCATGTGGGTGATGGCTGCACCGATGACGACCATGCTGTTGCGGAAGAAAGGGAGTTCAATTCTTGGTGAGTGTTTGGCTGCGTTGGCCGAAATGCTTTATGGCTCTTATTTTGGCCCTGCCGTTTTGCTATCCGGTTTTGTTCAGGGACTAGGTAGCGAGGCCGGATTTATTGTGACGCGATACCGGCGCTATGACACGGTGAGCTTGCTTTTGGCGGCAGTGGGCACCACCTTGTTTAGTTTCACTTATGAATACTTCAAGCTGGGTTATGGCGCGTACAGCTTCGGCATGATCTTAGGCTTGGTCACGGTACGTTTATTGTCCGTCATTTTCTTTGGCGTCGTTTTGGTGCAGTTGGTCATGAAGCTTTACGAGCAAGCAGCTGGTGTCAAGCGCCTTGCTGGCAGGTAAAAGTCAATGGGAATTAGGTTGAAAGATTTACAGTTCCACCGGGAAACGCCGCTGTTTGATCACCTGAGTTTTGAGTTTGCGACAGGTGCGTTAACGGTCCTGACAGGTGATAGCGGCAGTGGCAAATCCACATTACTCAATTTAATCGCCGGGTTTGCGCCAATGACCTATTCCGGCACGATTTTACTTGATAATCATGATCTCAGCGGAGCCAGTATGCAGGCAAAAGCGCAGCAGGTCGGCATGTTGTTCCAAAATCCTGATCAACAATTTACCATGCGGACGTTAAGCGGCGAACTCGCCTTTGCGTTGGAGAATCTCGGCTTGTCTGCAGCAGCCATGGCCCAAAGAAGTAAGCAGGCCGTGGCACTGGGCGATACGCAAGCGTTGTTAAATCGTGACTTGCAGACACTTTCCGGTGGTGAAAAGCAGCGGGCAGCATTAACCGTTTTGCTAGCAATGAATCCGCCCATTTTATTGCTGGATGAACCGTTTGCCAGTATTGATCCGGTCAGCCGCCAGCAGTTGATTACCAAGTTAGGCCGATTGCGCGATGCTGGTAAAACGATTGTGATTGCGGATCACGATTTGCGTGATTACGCCGGAGTAGCCGATGCGCTAGTTGCTTTGAAAGACGGCCAGCTGACCAGGCTGCCACTCACAACTTTGACCACGATTCCCACCCGGTTTGACTTAACCCAAGCCAATGCAGCCACCGTTTCGTTGCTACGATTTGACCAAGTTGTCTGCGCCCGGAATCACCAAATTTTGGTGCAGGCTCCGACATGGCAGTTTAATACCGGTATCACGACTTTGACAGGCGCTAATGGTAGCGGCAAGTCAACCTTGCTGCGGGCAATGGTGCAGTTGCATCCGTATCGCGGCCGGATGTTTCTCGACAGCCGCCGATTACGCCGCACTAAAAAACTGTACCGGACGATGACATTGGCGGTACAGGATGCCGGCAAGCAGTTTGTCACATTGACTCCCGCCGATGAACTTGCATTTGGGCCAGCCTTGACGCCAAAAGTACGCAAACGCCAGGCAGCTGCCCTTGCCTATTTGGGACTGACAGGAAAACAAACCGGCAGCCTGTATCACTTGAGCGAAGGCCAGAAAAAAATGGTGCAGCTGATCGCAATGTTAAGCCTGGAGCGAACTTTTTTGCTGTTAGATGAACCGTTTAGCGGCTTAGATGAACGTGCCTGTGCATTCTTTGCCGCGTGGATCAAGGAAAAAGCAGCTAAGCAGGCGTTTTTGATTGTGACGCACCGACTGGCTCCGCTAGCTGGCATCAGTCACCAGCATGTGGCACTTGCCGATCACCGGTTACACATTCTACAGGAGTGACATGATGCCAGTAAAAAAGACCAATGCAGTGAATCTGAGTTTATTTATTCTGCTGCTGACACTTGAAATATCTTTCAGCCATGCGGTGAGTCTTAATGTAGCGTTGATCGGACTGGCAAGCGGTTTTTTAATATGGCGGCGGGCGTTTAACAGTCTCGTCGTTTTGGCCTTGTTACCGTTGATCCCGGCTGCCAGCACGTACTGGGCAATTACCCTGCATGGTACGGATACGACTTACGCTTTGTTGCTGTGGGTTCGCACCTATGCTTTCACCGCGTTGGGGTTGGTGTTTCTTATCGGGGTTGACTTAGAGACCTTGCTGTTATGGCTGGAGCAGCATAAATTATCCCCTAATTTTGTTTACGGATTACTGGTTGTGATTCACGCCTTGCCGCAAATCATGCATGAAGTGGCTGCTATTCGTGAAGCGAGTCTGTTACGTGGCCAAAAGTTGCACGCGTGGTCGCCGATGATTTATGTGAAGGTGATTTTTGTGGCCATGTCGTGGCAGGACCAGTACGTCAAAGCCATGTATGCCCATGGTTATACCGAAGGAGCAGCGCGAACGGTTCACCAAACCATCCGTAGTTCATGGTGCGGCTTGATCGCCATGGTGGGGGGCTTTGTCCTTTTGAATCTAATTGCCCGTTAGTTTGAGGATCAAAAAGAGGTGGTCGCGCGGTGTTTAAGCGATTGTGCAGGGACCGACACCGCCCGCGACAGATTAACGCGTACTACAACAAAGTCATTAAATGAAGGAGTGCTTATGAAATTTTCCAAAATTGCCCGGCAACAAGTTGTGCCGTACTGGGAAGGCAGTTTTTCCCATCCGTTTTTGACTGAATTGCAAGCCGGGACGCTTGATCCGGCCATTTTCCGCTATTATCTCATTCAAGATGCGTATTATTTAAAACATTTTAGTCGGTTGTATGCGTTAATCGCCCAGCAGGCTCAGGAATCAGACCTGAAAGCTTATGCAGCGCAATCCGCCGCGGGACTGGCAGAAGGCGAGTTGGCGGTGCGGCGGGACTTTTTTGACACGCTGATGATCACCGACGTCGAAGTGGCAGCAACTGCCATTGCGCCGACCGCCTACCATTATGTATCGCATATGTATCGCCAATTAGTTGCCGGAACGCCGCACGTGGCCATCGCGGGGATGTTGCCGTGTCCGTGGTTATATCAAGAAGTCGGGCAATATCTAGCCCAGCGCCAATCACCGGTGCCAATTTATCAACGCTGGATTGAAACATACAGCGGAGCGGCCAACGCGGATGATCAGCAGGCCGCGGTGGCATTGGTCGATCGATTATACGATCACAGCACATCGGCAGAACAGCAGCAGATGCTAGCCGCTTTTCGAATCAGTACTCAGATGGAATACAGCTTTTGGGAGATGGCCTATCACCTGGAAAAGTGGCCGGAAGGGAGTCGCAACAATGACGCAAAATCGCGTTAAACGGCTAGCAATATTGGCCATGATGATCGCATTGGACGTGGTGTTGTCACCTTTATTTCGAATTGAAGGGATGGCGCCGATGTCGAGTGTTGTCAATGTTGTTGCTGCCGTTGTTATGGGGCCGCTTTATGCCACAGTTATGGCCTTTGCCTGTGCGCTGCTGCGGATGACATTATTGGGCATCCCGCCGCTTGCTTTAACCGGCGCGGTGTTTGGCGCACTGTTGGCTGGAATCGGTTATCGCATTGGCAGGCGGTCGGTATGGGCAGCAGCTGGTGAAATCCTCGGCACCGGTTTGATTGGCTCGCTGTTGTCATACCCGGTGATGGTTTGGTTCACCGGCAGCAGTCAGTCGCTATACTGGTTCGTCTACACACCGCGATTTTTCGGCGGCGCGATTTCCGGCTCGCTGATTGCCTTGTTTGTGTTATACGAACTTGACCATAGTGGCTTAACCCGCCGGCTGCAAAAGATCTTTTAACCGCTTTACCCGCACTTCAAAAAGAATAATTTATAGGAGGCACATACCCCATGAATCAATCCGTAACCACAAGCTTTAAACAGGCGTTTGAATCCGCCTTGCCACTGACTTCATCGCCGTTAGTTCAATGCATTACCAATGAAATTACAGTCGAGTCCATGGCCAATGCGCTTTTGTACATTGATGCCAAGCCGGTAATGGCCGATGCCGTGCAGGAATTTCCGGAATTTTTTGCCCAAAATAATGCCTTACTGCTTAACTTGGGACATATCTCGCCAGAACGTGAAAAGAGTCTGCTAGCGGCGGGTAGTTTTGCGGCTGAAACGCATACCCCGGTTGTGGTTGATCTGGTCGGTGTTTCCGCCACCCAATTGCGATATGAATTAGGGCATCAGTTGTTGGCGAATCACCCGAATGTGGTTAAAGGCAATATTTCCGAGATGCGCCGCTTTAGTGGTCTGAAAAGTACCGGCCGCGGGGTGGATGGCAGCCAGCTAGATCAAAGCCCTGCCGCATTTTCCGAACTTGCTGAAGCGCTGAAGCAGTTGACCCGGCGTTTTCCCGCGACCACTTTTTTGGCAACCGGGCAAACAGACTTGGTGGTCAGCGCTCATGGCCAGTGGCGCCTGGAAAATGGCGTCTTGCAACTGGATCGCTTCACGGGAACCGGTGATATTGTTGGTGCTTTGATTGCAGCGCTGCTTGGGGTAGGGCTCACAAACGATGCAGCTGTGGTCGTTGCCGTTAGCTATTTTAATTGTTGCGGTGAAGTGGCCGCAGCCGAAAACACCGGCGGCCTCGCGTCATTTAGAGAGAGGACACTGGATCAATTATCCTTGTTGGCAACGCATCAAGATTGGATTCAAAAGGTGAAAGGACAGGCACTATGAATGCAGAAGCTTTACAACTTTATTTAGTCACCAACCGGTACGCCGATTCGCCTGAAGTTTTTTTAGCCAAGATTGCCGCGGCGTGTGAAAATGGCGTCACAATGGTGCAATTACGGGAAAAAAGCCTAACAACCCGTGATTATTACGCGCTGGCAAAACAGGTTAAATTGATCACCGACCGCTATCGAATTCCGTTGATCATTGATGACCGGGTGGATGTTTGTCTAGCAGTCGACGCAGCCGGGGTGCATATTGGCGATGATGAATTACCGGTTGCGGTTACGCGGCAGTTGCTTGGTCCCGACAAAATACTGGGCGTCTCGACCAAAACAGTTGCGACTGCCACCGCTGCAGTTACGGCCGGTGCTGATTATCTTGGGGTGGGCGCTATTTTTCCAACCCAAACCAAGGCCGCTGCTCCGTTGACGTCACTTGCAACGCTAAAAGCAATCACAGCGGCAGTTTCAGTTCCGATAGTGGCGATTGGTGGGATTAAGGCGGATAATCTTGACACCTTTAAGGCAACCGGAATTGCCGGCGTGGCGATTGTCAGCGAGATCATGCAGGCTTCGGATACGGCACAGAAGGTCCAGACTCTCAGCGCTAAACTGAAAGAGGTGTTATAAAATGAGGATTAACAGCACGCCTCAAGTCGTCACCATTGCTGGATCGGATTCAGGCGGTGGTGCCGGTATGCAGGCGGATCTCAAAACCTTTCAGGCACGTCATGTGTTTGGCATGAGTATTGTGGTGGCACTCACGGCGCAAAACACATACGGCGTCCAAGCCAGTTTGCCGATTCCTGACGATTTCATTGATGCACAATTTCAATCATTGGCGGCAGACTTTGCGATCAAGGCATGCAAAACCGGCATGTTAGCCGATAGTGAGCATGTGAACGCCGTTGTCCGTAATCTTAAACAGGTCAATTTCGGTCCGTTGATCGTGGACCCCGTTATGGTCGCAAAAGGCGGGGCAACGCTGCTGGCACCGGAAGCCGTTGCAACGATTAAGCAGGAACTATTGCCGCTAGCCGATGCGGTGACGCCGAACTTGCCGGAAGCAGAAATCATTGTGGGGCATCCCATTAAGCGTGAAACCGATATGACAGCGGCAGCGCAAACGATTCAGGAACTCGGCGTCAAAAATGTCATCATCAAAGGTGGCCACCGTCAAGATGCCCAAGCTTCAGACTTCATTTTGTTAGCAGACGGCAGCAGTTTTTGGGTACGGTCGCCACGCATCGCCACTGGCAATACGCACGGTACCGGCGACACTTTTTCCGCCTGTATTGCGGCCGAATTGGCAAAGGGCGAGTCACTGAAGAAGGCGATTATCACAGCCAAAGCATTTCTTGAAGGCGCCATTAGCCAAGGCATTTTTGTGGGCCATGGACACGGGCCGACCAATCATTGGGCAACGTTAAGCGAAGACGTTCAGGTGAGCGCGGTAAAATCATCGTCTAGTTTGCAGGGATAGCAACCTAGCCAGAGGCATCGAAAGTAAGTCACTCATTATGATGGGGTGGCTTATTTTTTAGTAAAAATATTTTTATAAAACGCTACCAATTCCCGTGTAACAACGATCTGAAACGTTGGTATAGACTGGCACAGCGCTGTGAAACACTATTATTTTTATGAAGCTTCATTTATACTTACGGCAAGGAGATGCGAGGTTCTCGATCGGCGTTCAAAAGCGTGGCTGACTGTCTGGTTTACCGTCATTAAATCGGTGGATGACCGGTGATTAAAATGGCATTCGGACACGTTTAACCTGACGATCAGAACCCACGCAAGTCAGCTTGGTGCCCGGGTAACTGGAAGCTTAAGCGACCCGCACTCCTAGTTTGTATTTGGAGGCAATAAATTGTGCAAGAAAATGAACTGACACCCCAGCGTTATATGAGCTGGCCAGTTTTGAGTTTACTTGTTTTTATTACGGTTATTGGTTTTGAAAACATCTTCTACCCATTTCAAAATCAAGGCCTGTCTGTTGTGATCAACTGGGTGATTTTATTAATCGTCTACATCGTCCCGTACGCGCTGATTGCGGCACAGCTGGGGACGACTTTTACCCGGGCTGATGAAGGTGGCGGGTTGGCAACCTGGATGCGGCGGACGCTGGGGGATACCTGGGGTTATTGGACCAGCTGGATTTATTGGGCTCAGACGCTGCCTTATCTGGTTGACGTGTCCAATGCCGTTATCGTGGCGCTTTCGTGGATGATTCTCGGCGACAATAGCTTGGGTAAGCGGATGTCGAATCTGACATTTGGCTTGCTGACGTTTGCCATTATTCTTTTATTCATCGTCTTGGAGAATCTGTTCTCGCGGTCGCTTGAAGTAATGTCGCTTATCGGCGGAGCAGCCATGTTTTTGATGGCGGTGCTGTTTGTGGCGTTGACCGCGGCGGGATTGGCTAAGGGGATGCCTTCAGCCACGCACTTTAGTTGGGACGCATTTCGACCCCATTTTTCACTGCATTATTTTGCGACCACCGGGCTGCTGATTTTTGCCACTTCCGGTGCGGAGCTGGGGGCTACGTATATCGCGCAGTTGCGGAACCCGAAGAAGCAATTTCCTAAAGCGATGTGGGCACTGGCACTGATGACCGGGTTTTTGGTGATTTTCGGTTCGCTCGCATTAGGCGTGTGGTTCAACGCCAACCATCTGCCGGATGACTTGAAAATGAACGGCGCCTACTATGCCTTTTCCATGCTAGGTAAGGCGTGGGGCTGGGGTAAAACGCTGATGTATCTGTTTGCGGTTACGCAGCTGTTGTTCATGTTGGCTCAGCTGGCGGTATTGATTGATGCCTCTAGCCGTGTGTTGTCTGCCGATACGGCGATGCGCTTTATGCCGAAGTGGTTACTGCAGAAGAATAAGCAAGGGCGGCCAGTACATAGCTATATTTTCACCGCCTCACTTTGCTTGTTCCTGTTGTTGCTGTCGGGCACATTGCCGAACATCAATGCAATTTTCAACTGGCTGCTGAATTTAAACGGCATTGTGTCACCGTATAAAACGGCGCTCGTGTTCGTGGCCTTCCTGGCGTTGCGCGCTCAAGCCGACAAATTTACGTCCGGCTACACCTTTATCAAGAGCAAAACCGGTGCCTATCTAGTCGGCGGCTGGTGCTTCGTCTTTACCTTTATCTGTGCAACACTAGGCTTCTTACCTCAGGAAGTTGTGTTTGGAACCAACGGCTGGACCCATCAGCTCATCATGAATATCATCTCCGTCATCGTCCTCTTCGGCTTTGGTTTCATCATGCCGCTGTTGGCACGACGAGATGTGATCAAGGAAAAATTGCTGTAAGCAGCAGCTGAATCGTTATCCCGAAAAGTTTTGGGATAACGATTTATTTTTTTGCATCGAAGAAAGTGTCGGGCGCAATATGACCAACAAAAAAAGTTTCACAGATATTGAACAGAATTCACAAACTGATTGATACCACTGTTATGCAACAGAATCATGTTTTCAGCAATACAGATACGCACCTCAAGTTAACAAAAAGTCTGGTTCACACAAGATCCGTGAGATGACACTTTGCAGGCCGGTGTATAGCAGTTAATTCACCTAACAAACCAGCCTCATGTTCATTTAAGTTAAATTTGTTTCATGAAAAATGATTTGATTTAGTTGACAGCGCTTCCATGTGCGGGGTAAGCTTGGTTTGCAAGATTAAGTAAAACGTTTTACCTAACTCAGCAAATAGGGTCGTGGTTGGTGTGAAGAAGAAAGTTTCGATTACGGACGTGGCCAAGGAAACCGGGCTTTCCGTCACCACTGTTTCGCAAATTTTAAATGGCAAAGGCGCGCGGTTTAGCGAAAAGTCACGCAAACGGGTGCTGGCCGCTAAAGAAGCATTGGGCTATGAGCCGGATCTTTTTGCCCGGGGCCTGGTCGGCAAGCGCGGCAACTCAATCGGGGTCGTGATTCCCGATATGATGAACCCATTCTTCGCCAGCTTTGTCGTCAGCGTGGAAAAAGCCGCCATTCCGCGCGGGCTGTTTCCGCAAATCTTTTCGATTAATGGGTTCCATGAAAATGTTGATTATTTTATTCGACAGTTTCTGGGTGGCACCCAACGCGGTCTGATTCTTGCGGCGCCGGAAGCTTCACAGGAAATTGTCCAAAAAGTCGGGAAGCAGTTGAATCTGCCCATGGTGTTTACGGATCAGGCGACCACGCTGATGACCGGCGACAGCATTCGGATTGACGAACGGCATGCCGGGTTTCTGGTGGCCGATCACCTGTTGCAGTTGGGCCACCGCCGCATCGCATTCGTGTTACCGCAACGATTGACTGTTAACTTGAAGGATCGGATGGCAGGTTATCAGCAAGCATTTGCGCAGTATGGGGTCCAGCTAGATCCGGCGCTGATTTTCCCCAGCGCGTTTAATCCGGAAGGCGGTCGGCAAGCGGTGGCACAGATCGTCAAGACCAATGCCACGGCGATCATCGCGATCAATGATGATGTCGCCAGTGGAGTCTACCGCGGCTTGTATGAGCAACACAAGCGGATACCGGCTGACTACGCGGTGGTCGGATTCGATGATGTCAGCCAGGCACGCTTCATGACACCAGGTTTAACCACCCTCGCCCAGCCAATTGATCAGTTAGGCCAACAAGCTGTTGAACTCCTGGTTGCGCAGATGAGTGGCGAGCATAACACACGTAACACGATTGAACTGCCAGTGAAATTGGTGAAACGCGGCTCAACGAAAATAGCAAACCACCGCGGCTAATCGTCATGGCATTTTCACAAGGAGGGGGAAGCATTGAAAAAAGGGACTGTCATCAACACTCAACTGTCACAAGTGATTGCCGATATGGGGCACTTTGACGGCAAGACGATTAAGAAGAACATCGAATCGCCACTGTCATTAGTCACCACCGAGGATGCGAACAAGTAAGCTTCATGCTATGCTGGTCAAGCAATGTCGCGCGGTAAGGTAAACAAAAAAGGGGCCGAATGCGGTCCCTTTTAAATGGAAAAATGGAGGGGTCTTTATGCCTAATCATGTTGTCGTCATTGGCAGTATCAATGTGGATGCTATTTTACACATTCAACGACTGCCACAGCCGGGAGAAACAATTCAAATGGATGCTTTTTCTAAAGCTGCCGGTGGTGAGGGGGCCAATCAAGCGGTTGCGGCGGCGCGATCTGGCGCTAAGACCAGTTTCATCGGGCGTGTCGGGGATGATGCCAATGCTGCTTTCATGCGTGGCGAGTTGGTGAAAAATCAAATTGATACCCAATATGTTGCGACCACCGCAGACACGGAAACCGGACAGGCATATATTCTGCTCCAAGCATCGGGCCAAAACTCGATCATCATTCAACATGGCGCCAACTTTGAACTGACGCCAGCGGATGTGCAGCGGGCGACTGGCTTGATTCAATCGGCTGACTTTGTGGTTGCTGAACTGGAAACGCCGGTAGCTGCCACAGCCGAAGCATTCAAAATCGCCAAAGCTGCGGATAAAGTAACTATCTTAAACCCTGCACCGGCGCAAAAAGATCTGCCAGAAGCGCTGTTGAAAAATGTTGATCTAATCGCGCCCAACGAGACTGAAAGCGAATTGATTACCGGCATTCCGGTTACCGATGAAGCCAGCATGCGCCAGTCCGCCGCGTATTATCATCAACTCGGCATCCGCGGGGTGGTCATCACGCTTGGTTCGAAAGGGTCTTTCATTTCGCTGGATGGTCAGGCAACCCTCGTCCCGGCTTTCAAGGTCAAAGCTGTGGATACTACGGCAGCAGGGGATACCTTTATCGGCGCTTTAGTCAGCAACCTTCAGCCCGATCTCGGCAATATTGTCGATGCGGAAACTTACGCCAGCATGGCCAGCTCGTTTACTGTCCAGAAGCTCGGCGCATTCCCGTCGATTCCGATGGGGGATGAGGTGCGTGCGGGGTTGGCGAAGGTTAAAATGGATCCTGCGTAAGGTTAATCGTGTCCGAAGAAGATCAGTTAGACTAAAATCGCGTCAACTTCTCACAAAAAGGGGAGGTTGACGCGATTTTTAAGATTGGCGTTAGCGGCCTATCGCTTAAACTATCGAGACCTTTACTTGCTTGCCTAAAGCATTTGCGATTTTGGTTAGCGTTTCGATGCTTGTATTATTTCCTTGTTCAATACGCGCAATCGTTGTCTTAGGAACGCCTGATTTGTTTGCAAGTTCCTGTTGGCTCAATCCCGCATTTTGCCTTGCCTCTAGAACAGCGTAGGCGCTTGCCAGTTTGGCTTTTTCAGATTCGGCTAGCTTCCTGTAGCTGGAGTCTTGCATCATCTCGGCGAAGAAGGCATCCATATCCGTTGACGTTGTTTCAGTAAATTTCTTTATGTTCTTCAAGATTTTTTCTCTCCCTAACTCGGCATCCGCGGGCTGGTCATCACGCTTGGTTCGAAGGGTTCCTTCATTTCGGTGGGTATAGTAGTGTTTGTAACGGTTACTGAATCACGTTTAAAGGTAAACACAAACCTTCTCCTAATTTCTATTAGAACATTGCGTTTTAGTCAGTCAATCTGCTTAAAAAAACTGCAAAAGACCTTCTTCCAATTTCGTAATGCAAAAATCATAATTACACAAATAATTCCAGCAAGGAAGCCGGAAAGATGTGCAATTTGTACAAATTTTTGCGCGTCTGTCGCATTCTGTTTCGGCAATATTCCTAATATAAGAGTAAAGAATGCCACCGTTAAAATAGCCTTCGTAATTAAAGAAAAATCAGGTTTCTTTATTAAAAAAGCAAACACGGACATTGGGAACAAAGCATAAACTGATATAGACGCACCATAGAACAGACAAATGTATATGCTTATTCCTAAGGCTGACTGAATATACCCGCCAAACCCAAAGCAGAAAATAAGGGCTCCAATCCAACCAGAAGTAAAGAATCCAATCACAAGCGCGACACTTCCAATTTTCCATTCTATGAAGGGGCCTAGAACAACCGTTGGGAGAAGATTCCACATTAAATGATTCCATTCAAAGTGATATAGCGGACCAGTTATTAT
>NZ_JBVAYD010000029.1:0-33200 GCF_055413445.1 Lacticaseibacillus sp. 22
ACCGAGAAAAATATGCGGTTATGGCAATAAACTGTTTCAATCTTGAGAGCGCACACGCTACGATTGCTGCCGCCGAAACAAAACGAGCACCAATCATCATTGACCTGTTGATGGAGCATATGGAAAAACATCTTTCACGTGACGAACTGCTTCCTTCAATTATCAACATGGCAGAAAAAGCGAGCGTTGACGTTGCATTGAACTTGGATCATGGAAAGAGCGAACAGTATGTGATTGATAGCTTAAACGCAGGTATGCTCAGCGTTATGATGGATGCTTCCTCTTATCCGTTTGATGAAAATGTGCGAATCACGAAAGATGTTGTCGAGCTTGCTCATAAAAAGGGCGCGACTGTGGAAGCTGAAGTCGGCAATATGGGAGCTGTAGCTGGATCAAACTTTACTCAGGAAGATATGTATACAAAACCGGATCAAGCAATATCTTTCATCAAACAGACTAATGTGGATTGTTTAGCCGTTTCCTTCGGTTCCAGTCATGGCACTATGCCTGTAGGGTATGAACCACACTTTGATTTTAATATTGTCAAGCGGATCAAAAAAGTTACCGGCAAGCCCTTAGTTTTGCATGGAGGGTCGGGATCGGGAAACGAGAATATTAGAAAATCAATTGAAGCAGGCATCAACAAGATTAATGTTGGATCCGATGTCATGGATGCGCAGTCTGTAGCTATCTTTAACCAACTGGTAGAAGATAAGCACTCGGATTTTGTTAATGTTATGAGCAGCTCAATTATTGCAGCGAAGAAGGTGGTAGAAGAGTATATCGAATTGTCGGGGTCCGTAGATAAAGCCGCTTTGCAAACAATCACCCAGTAAACTTGAGGAGGAATTTCAAATATGCTTATCAATATGAATCAAATGCTGACTGTAGCCAAGAAAAACCATTTTGCTGTAGGGGCATACAATGTATCAAACGCTGAGTTATTAAAGGCTTCCGTTGAACAATGTGAGGCTGACAATGCTCCCGGAATCATCGCTGTTCATCCGACTGAGTTAGCTTACGCAAAAGATGATTTCTTCGCTTATGTTCTGCAACGTATCCGAAATAGTAATGTTCCATTCGTACTTCATCTTGACCATGGTGATACTATTGAAAATGTTGAAAGAGCAATTCATGACGGCTTTAGCTCAGTCATGATAGATGGGTCTCTGGAGGACTGGGAGAAAAATGTCGCGATTACCAAGGAAACTGTCACCATTTGTCATCGCCTTGGCGTTTCGGTAGAAGGTGAATTAGGTACAATTGGACAAACTGGTAATCATATTAAGGAACACTTACAAAATGGCATTTATACGCAACCTGATGATGCTAAGAAATTCGTAGAGGAGACCGGAGTTGATACTTTGGCTGTTGGTATTGGAACTGCTCACGGCATCTATCCCTCAGATGTCACGCCAAAGATTCGTATTGATATCTTGAAGGAAATCTTGGCAGTAGTTGATGTGCCGCTTGTCTTACATGGCGGATCCTCAAATCCTGATGATCAGATTGCCGAAGCCGTTAAGACTGGTATTGCCAAAGTTAATATTTCTTCTGATTATAAGCATGCATTCTTTGTTCAGGCTCGTAAGGTTCTTGCAGAAGATGATGGCTGGGATCCCAATAATCTCTTCCCAACAGCTATTGAAGCAGCTAAGAAGGTTGTTCATCACAAAAATAAATTATTTGATTCTGTCGGGAAAGCCAGTCTTTACGCTGGCATGAAACCATGGCGATCAGAGCTTATCTAATTAAACAATAACCAGCCATTACCCAGATCGAGAAGGTCTGGGTTTTTATGGTAATACATTTAATAATGCCTCATTTTTGATGTGTCTCGGGGCATGCTGTGGAATGGTTGGTAAAGGAAAGGATGACTTGGCCAATAGGAATTATAGTGCGTAGCTAAAAACCAAGTTGTCTGTCAAAATTAAGATTAAGCACAATCTGTCTAAAGTGTTTTCATACCTTTATGGCACATGTGGTATCCACTTTATAAGGAGTGGCGGTAAGATCAAAAGAAAGTTGTAATGGAAAATAGCAGTCAGATCCAGCGTCATACGCTGCTGGAGAAGTAGTTGGCAAGCTCCGTGGTGACAACCAAATTGGTAAGAACTCAGTAGCAGATGTTGTTATCTTCAGTCCGCAAGCGGGACGACAACAATATAGCGGGTCTGGTAGTAAAAAAGTGCTTCTCAAAATGAGAAGCACTTTTTCAGCATGAAAATTAAAGAGCCTATGCAGATAGGAGGTTAATCTTGTATAGGCTCAAATTATGGGAAAACAAACGCTGGCTTATTTGTTTAAAAGGTCTTTGAGTTCAACCTTGTCGTTTTGAGGCATGATTTGAATGAAGACATGCACACCCTTATCCATCAGTCGCTTAAAGGTCTCGTTCTCTGCAGAACTAGTGGAGATTGTATGGTATAACCGTTCTCTACCTTGTTTTGCTCCCATGCCGCCTAAATCAATCTCGTCGATTGCAATACCATGATCTATCAAATACTCTAAAGTTTCCGGTACTTTTACCAGAATGATCGTTGGCGCTTCGAGTGGTTCAGAGAGAAACTTAACGCCATCTTCCTTGTCAAAAACGCCAATAGCCATAGTTTCGGGAATCGCGTTTTCAAGAACGTTAATCATAAAGTCATCCTTTGCGACATCATCATCAATGACGAGAACTTGTTCAGCGTTTGTGATCCGGCTCCATGCAGTCATTACCTGTCCATGAATGAGACGGTCGTCAATTCTTGTTAAGACTAAGTTTTGCACGTGGATTGCCCCCTTTTTTTAAGTCAATTAGTTCAACTCCAGAATTCTGCGGGTTTAGCGCAATTTCTGTTAATTGTTGAAGTGTAGAAGTTTCTGTTCGTGATGTGATAACTGAAATTAAAATAGGTATATTCATTCCCGTAATTAAGTTGAATTGGAGTGTTTGTTTTAAAGACGCTGCAGTGTTATAAGGAGTGCCGCCCTTTAAATCAACAAACACCATTGTTTTTCCTGACAAAGAGGATAAAAGCTCATTCACCTTACTTCGGTAGTTGTCGGGGCTTTCTCCTTCGTGAAGTTGAATTGCGTGGATTGCTTTTTGTGGTCCGGTTATCATTTCTAAACTCTCTAACAGACCTTCGCAAAATGGACCATGACTTAGTAACACAATATTGACCATAGTAACCTCCTCGGTGTTTAGGCTTTAACAATTCCAAGTACATTTAAATAAGATAGAAGTATTCCAACAACAAATATTCCTAGAATGATCCAAGTTGGGTTGACTTTCTTACGAACCAAATACCAAACGAGCACAGTGATTCCCAGTGGGATTAATCCTGGGGCAAGCTGGTTAAGAATATTTTGCAACTTCATTGTGCTCTTGCCAACTGTCCAAACTAAGGGTGTCCGAACAGATACGCGGCTAGCTGCCATTGCACCAACGACCATTAGGCCAACAATACTGAATGCGTTGGTGACTTTACTGATTAATCCATTTTTTAAGATTGAGATAACCGATTGCTTACCTTTGCGATAACCGAACATAAACATGATATAACCAATGGTGTAGATAACGAGTTCGAAAATGAGGGTGAACATAATGGGGCCAAGATAATTTCCTTGTAATGCCAAGGATGCGCCAACACTTGCAAGGATAGGGAAAAAGATTCCTTGCTGGACGGTATCACCTATGCCTGCCGCGGGACCCATGAGACCGGTTCGCACTGAGTTAATATCGTCTGCAGAAACATCTTGACCGTTGGCGCGAGCCTCTTCCATGGAGAGTGCAACACCGTGAATGATTGGTCCCACCATGTGCGGTTCGGTGTTAAAGAAGACCATGTATTTTTTTAGCTCATCTGCTTGGCGCGATTTTGGATAAAGTTTCCGAATTGGATGAATCATCATATTGGTAAGGCCGAGTGCTTGAAGCCGTTCATAGTTGTACGCTGCTTCATCGCCTTGCTCCCATAACCATGTTTTAACTAAATCAGAGTGTGTTAATTTTTTCGTATATTGAATAGTAGCAGGGTCAGATGAGTTTGCTACCGAAGTCTCTGAGGCTGGCTTGACTTCTTCGGCAGTACCATTTCGATTTTGAAGTGTAAGCCGACGCACTTTTTTCTTTGGAGAAGATGAATGAGCTGTTTCCTTATTAGAACGGCTTTGACCAATAAACACAAGGAATGCAATGCACGCTGAGAAGATAGCAATTGCCATGATATCGAGCTTTAAATATACGGTCAAGAAAAAGCCGATAATAAAGAAAGCATTGAGTTCTTTTTTACCAAGATAATTCAGCAACATTGCAATCCCCAGTGCTGGCATAAGTCCGCCAACGACTTCAAGGGCAGTTGTGAACTGAGCAGGAATTGCAGAAATTAATGATGTTGTCCATCCTTTGCCAAACATAACCAGACAAAATGCCGGAATGCCATATACGATAAAAGACACGATGAAGGAAGGTACATAGTTTAAGAAGCGAATTTGATTCACCTTTCCTTCATCCAAGGCCTTGTCGGCTCGGTGAACCCAAAATGAGTTGACAGTTTGATAAATTTGGACCATTAAAAGTCCTAAGAGTGAGAATGGAATTGCGAACGTAACGGCTAATTTAGGGTTAGCTCCTGATAAGATTGTTAAGGCTGACCCATATATACCAGCTACCATTGTATTGCTCGGCATAACGCCACCTGCGTTGATCCAGCCAAGATAAACTAGCTGAATATTTGCCCCGGCTAACATGCCAAGCATTGGGTTTCCCATGAAGATACCAACTAACAAGCCTGTTGTCAGTGGATAGGTCATACATCGTGTAATCGGAGCAAAAAACCACCACTGAGAAATAATCGCGAGTAAGGCAACTAAAATTGCTGATAATAGCATTGTTAACCCCTCCTTTTACGGGAACTGCTATGTCGGCGACTATAAAATTGAAAAGCCTAATGCTTTTACGTCATTATGGAATCCTTTGACTGTATCAAGAGATAATTCTGTCGGATCCAATCCAATCATTTTCATCTTTTCAAGAATTGGATTAGTCACGGTAATAATATCGATACCGAGGTTTTCAGCTTGGAAGACATTTAGAAGTTCTCTTGAACTTGCCCATAACAGACTTGCTTGGGGATATTGATTGACCAGGGCCTGACTCTGCTTCATTAAAGGAACTGGATCGACACCAGTATCCGCTAGGCGGCCGGCAAACACCGAAATGATATTTTGGGTATCTTTAGATAATGCTTCAGCAACGGATTTAACCTGTTTGTAGGTTAGAATTGCGGTTGCATTAATTTGGATACCCTCGGTGGAAAGCTTTTTAATGAGTGGAACAGAGGATTCGCCTTTGGTATTTGTGATTGGAATTTTGACAAAGACGTTTTGACCAAGAGTTGCCAACTTTTCAGCTTCTTTTTGCATTGTTGTGAAGTCGTCAGCAAACACCTCAAATGAAATAGGCAGACCATCAACAGCTGCCAGTGCTTCTTTAGCAAAACTTAAATAATCAGAGACTCCGGCTCTTTTCATTAAAGTTGGATTGGTGGTAAAACCGCTAATTGGCCATTTGGTTTTAGCTTCAATCATTCCGTCAACTGAGGCACCATCTGCGTAAATAGAGATATTAAAGTCACTCATTTTGAATCCCTCCAAGTTTAATTTTGCGGTAACGTTTACGCAAAGCCCAAAAAATTGAGCCGTTCTTTGCGGCAACTTTGAAAGTACATGACATTGATAAGGTCACTTGAATTTGGTATTATTGTGTAAACGTTTTCGCACCTTTCAGATATTATTAAACAACGATACCTGTGAAAAGTCAAACAAAAAACTTGGTGATCTTAATGGCAAACAAAAAAAACGCTTCAATTAAAGATGTCGCAAGGTTAAGTGGTGTCTCAGTTGCAACTGTTTCAAGAATTATGAACGACACCGGTAGATATTCTCCCAAAACTCGAGACAAAGTGCTTAAGGTTATTGAGGAGATTGGATACGAACGCAACTCCTTGGCAACGAGTCTACGGATCAATAAATCTAATATGATTGGTATCTTGGTTCCGGATATTGCCAATGAGTTTTATGCCTCAGTATTAAAAAAGTCAGAGCAGGCTCTTTTTAAACTTGGGTACTCTACGATAATCTGCAATACTGAACGAAGCATTGAGAGAGAGACAGCTTACTATCGAATGCTAATTGAACATCGCGTTGATGGCCTTATCTCAGTTTCAAGTGCCAGTAACCAAATGCCATTATCTGCAAAGTATGCTATTCCAATTGTTTTTATCGACCGTGATCCACACTCGAATTCAGAGCTAATTGTGACTACTAACCACTATGCAGCTGGGAAAGAGTTGGCTAAACTTCTGCTTAATCAAGCGGACGATTTATGCCTTGTCATGACAAAATCACGTCCATCCTCAACTATGGATCGAGTTCAGGCATTTAAAGACGAACTGGCAAAGAGCAAAATGGACACATCAGGAAGGATCTTGTCGTTAAATACAACATCTGATAAGTTTTTACAACCTCATCCTGACCTAAAGGAGTTTATTGAGAAGAAGTGTCATAAAGGCAAAAGGCTGGGTGTGTTTGCAATTAACGACAACGTAGCCTATATGGTATTAAGAGTTGCTGATGAACTGGGTCTTAAAGTGCCTGATGAACTAATTGTGACGGGGGTTGATGGTATGTCCATTGCATCGATTTCCCAACCTACAATTACCACCATTGTTCAAGATTCAACGGCGATTGCTGATGAAGCCAGTCGTCTACTAGTTGAGTCAATAAAGAAGAGGGGGGAAAAAGAACGATTATCAGGTACTATTTACATTCCTTATCGACTTGCACAGAGAAAGAGCACACTACCAAAAAAATAAAATCCAGCTGAAATACCGTTACAAGTTATTTGAAGATTGGTGTTGCTTTTTTGTCTGCGTACGTGTGCATATTTGAAATCAAGGCATTGGGATCCTAACGCGCACATTCATCACCTCGGAAGTTACTTCCTCTATAAAAAAGTTAGAATACTTTGTTGACTCTAAATGTGCAAGGGCTTACAATATTGTTGTGAATCGAATATACAGAAAAAAATATATTCCTCTAGGAGCGCCAGAAATGAAGACTTATCAATATCAAAAAAAGGGCTTAGCACTCATCTTTTTAGCGAAGAAATTCTTTGTCTTGAAGGTTGGTGATCGTATTCCAACAGTCTCCGAAATGATCAGTGAGTCCGAATTATCAAGAGGTACGATTCAAGCGGGACTTGAATTGATGAAAGCAGATGGCGCTATTTCAACGGTTTCGAAGGGACATCTTGGTTCTTTTTTAGTGGCTCAAGATCAAGATAAACTTTTGGCATATTTGGATTATCGGAATGTTGTATGTGCTATGCCACTTCCATATACCAAACACTATGAAGGTTTAGGGACAGGTCTTTATAAGGCGTTTAAAAATCAAAAGCTGGGATTGAATGTTGCTTATGTTAATGGTTCTGTGAATCGTTTAGAAGGGTTGCAACGTAATCGTTACGACTTCATCATTGTATCTGCGCTCACTGCCGATTATTTGACTGAACATCATGATGTTGATGTTGTTGGAATTATGCCTGAGGGTTCATATGTATCACGACACGTCATTGTTTATAAGGACGATAGAAAGTTCAAAATGCGGGATGGACTTCGTATCGGTATTGATTCACATTCGCTAGATTATAAGTTAATGACGAACAAGATCTTGGAGAAGCATAAAGTCGAGTTGATTGAGTCGCCGTATAATCAGATTGTTCAAAGAATAGTGGCGGGTGAGATTGATGCGGCTATTTGGAATCTTGATGAAGTGAAGTCAAAGAATTATCCGTTGAGTTATCAGATGATTAAAGATCCAATGGTAAAGCGGGCATCAAGAGCCGCTATTCTCTGCGCAAAGGAAAATGAATTTGTTAAAAGAGTGATTGGTGATTACGTGGACTTTAAGGAAGTGACAGCCATTCAACAACAAGTGATTTCAGGAGAGGTTTTACCAGAATACTAACTAAGTTATATTCTACGAGGAGGTGAGACAATGTGAGCGATGAAACTGCTAAAAAGCTGCAGATTTTATATGATGTTGGCAAGCTGAGTGATGAGGATCTTGCATTTATTCGTTTAGCTGATCAATATCTGGTTAGGACAGTGGGCGAGAGAGACTCCGAGATGTTCTTAATTCATCTATCAATTGCATTGGAACGCAGTCACAAGCAAGAACCTGTGGATGCATTGCCGGATAACTTATGGGCGGAAGTAACAGCTGATCCAGAATACCTGAACGCTTTGAATATCTGGAAACACATTGCAGAATCTCGACCAGTTAATTTTTCAGATTTTGAAACACGCTATATTATCATGCATTTGGTTAATATCCTGAGGAGGGGTTAACATGACAAGAATTGTCATTGGTGGTCAGATGGGAAAAGAAGAGTTGAGGCAGGAACTTGAGAAGCTGACTGCCGGGAAAGATGTTGAGATTAGTGTTAAGAGCGATCTTGATGCTGCTATGGCGGTAAAAGATAATAAAGCAGACTTTTACATTGGTGCTTGCGAAACCGGAGCCGGTGGCGCATTAGCAATGGCAACTGCCTTATTAGGATCAAGCAAGACGCTCACAGTTGCATCACCCTCAAAGGTTTTGTCTGAAGAAGATATCAAAGAGGGCATTGATAATGGGAAGGTTGCATTTGGTTTTACAATTAATACAAAGGACACAATTTTACCAATTCTTGCAAAGTATCTGACAAAGTAAGCTTTTATGCCATAAATCAATATACTGTATTCTGTATATTGAGAAAAGGAGGGTGTCAAAATGAACGTTTCGGTCTTAATAGACTACGTGTTAATTGCGCTAGTCGGAGGCGTGGGCTCTATCTTAGCCAATCGCGGAATTGCAGTCTTTAATGATGGTTTGCGACCAATTATGCCAGAGTATTTGGAAGGTAAGATTGATCGCAAAGAATTGGCTGCCACCAGTTTTGCCGTCAGTTTTGGGTTAATTATCGGCTTTGGGATTCCTGTGTCTATTGGTTCAACAATCTTGGTGGCTCATAGTATTTTGCTCGCTGCCGATATTATTGGTACATGGACACCAGCTAACAAATGGGGAACTGCATTAGCGGGCGTGGTTGGTGCCGTTTACGGTGTTGGTCTTTTGTTCGGGCTATCATTTATTGTTTCAGCGTTTAAGATGCTGCCGGTTAACTTCTTAGGAGCGCTGTCACTGTTAGGTGGACCGATTCTATTAGCCTTCTGTGCGTTTCCAGCACTAGCCGTTGCAAGTCAGCATGGGGCAAAGAAAGGCATGATCACATTTGGAGCGACATTTGTTGCTTACCTTCTTGCTACAAAATTTGGGGTATTCTCACTTGGTAATGGTATCAAAATTACTTTAAATCCAATTGGGATGTCACTCTTAGTAGCAATGTTGTTCATGCTTTACTTTGCTGCTCAAATTAAAGGCGAGGGCACTTCAAATGCAAGTCTCGTAAACGTCTTTTCAGCGCGTGTTTCTCGAATTAAAAAGAATTGGATTTGGTTGTCCATCATGGGTGGCTTAATCACTGCTGCATCAAGTGTCCTGATTATTGCGGTTGATGTTTTGCCACAACAGTTGTTGGTTAAAGGACAAGTTATGGAAGCTGCCATTGCAACATTGGCTCGGGCAATTGGATTTATTCCGCTGGTCTTCTCTACTGCCATTGTAACTGGTGTCTATGGCATGGCTGGTACTACGATTATCTTTGCTATTGGACTTTTACTGAAAGGTAATCCGATTGTTGCGTTTATCGCGGGATTTGTTTGGATGTGGATTGAAGTACAAGCGCTTGCTGGTACTGCTAAAGGTTTGGATAAATTTCCTGGGTTGCGCGATATGGGTGAGCATATTCGAACTTCTCTCACTGATACGATTGCCATCGCCTTGCTGATTGGTGCTGCATTAGCCTGCAATAAGATGGCTCCCAACCTTGGCTACTTTTGGGTGATTGGGGTCTGGCTGCTGAACAAGAAGCTGAAAAAGCCTCTTGTTGATATGGCTGTGGGTCCAATTGCTGCTATCGCACTGGGAATTTTATTAAATCTGTTACGAATCGTACATCTGTTTTAGCTGATGACGAACGGATTAAGGGAGGAAATATGTTATTACCAGGTAAAGTCTATGCTCATGAACACATTCCAATTGACTTGTCTGAAGTCAAGCAAAATGAGGATTGTCATCTAGATACCATTAATCAAGTGATTGCGGAATTCAAAGATCTTTATCAAAAAGGCGTGCGCAATGTTATTAGTATGACAAACAAGGGTATGGGTCGAAATATACCGTATGCCAATAAAGTAGCAAAAGAATCTGGCATCAACATTGTGCAATGTACCGGTTTCTATCAGGATGCTTTTTTGCCAATTGAAGTTTTTCGATTATCTGTTAGTCAGTTAGCCGAGCAAATGATCAAAGACATTGAGGTCGGTATAAAAGGCACTGATGTTAAGGCTGGTGTGATTGGTGAAATTGCAACGTCAAAGGGTCAATGGACAGCGGCCGAGGAAAAAGTTTTCCAAGCTGCAGTTATCGCCCAAAAAGAAACGGGTTGTCCGATCAGCACACATACCTCAATTGGAACCTTGGGTCATGAACAAGTAGCTTTCTTTAAAAGACATCAAGCAGATCTGAGTCATATTGTTATCGGACATGTTGATCTGACGGGTAGTGCTGATTATGTCTTAGAGATGCTAAAGACGGGCGTTAACGTTGAGTTTGACACGATTGGAAAGAATAATTATATGCCTGATGCAACACGAGTTGAGATGTTAAAGAAAATTGAGAAGGCAGGATTTATGGACCAAGTCGTTTTGTCTATGGACATTACACGCAAGTCTCATTTGAAAGTAAATGGCGGAAATGGATATGCCTATTTACTGGATTCGTTTATTCCACAGTTGAAGAGAGCAGGTATTTCTGAAACCTTTATCAACAAAATGTTAGAGGAAAATCCACAGAGAATCTACGGTGATATCAATGCCTAAGTTTAAAACTTATCCCTTGGAAAGCATAGGTTACGAAGAAGCGTTACAAAAGCAATTTAGCTTGGTGGATGAAATCACACGACAATTCAAGGGTTCCGAAATTCTAATGCGCGGTGACTTGGGTGTTGTGCGTGGCCTTAATCGACCTCGGTATACAGAAAAAGTAGAAAAAGTTCTTGCTGCTTATTTCCACGCGGAATCTGCAATGCTAGTCCGAGGCGCAGGAACGGCTGCAATTCGCATGGCGTTGCACAGTTATCTGAAAACTGGTCAAACTTTATTAATTCACGATGCTCCAGTGTATCCAACCACGCAAACGTCAATTGACATGATGGGGCTGAAAACTATTCGGGTTGATTTCAATGATTTAAGCAATCAGGACTTACCTGAGAAACCAGATGGCATTCTTGTTCAATACACACGACAAAAACCTGATGATTCGTATGATATGGGGGAAGTCTTGGCGTTCTTTAAGGAGAGATATCCTTCTGTGCCAATCATTACGGACGATAATTACGCTGTTATGAAAGTCCGAAAGATTGGCGTCGAACTTGGTGCTAATTTAAGCTGCTTTTCAACATTCAAATTGTTAGGGCCTGAAGGGATTGGCTGTATTGTTGGCACAAAATCCGCGATAGAGAAATTGCGGTCTGAAAATTATTCAGGTGGTTCACAAGTACAAGGACACGAGGCAATTGATGTTTTGCGTGGGTTAACTTATGCACCTGTTGAGTTGGCTATTCAAGCCAAGGTTGTGACTGAGCTAGTTAATCGACTGAATGCTGACGAGGTTCCTGGAATCTTAAAGGCATACGTGGCGAATGCTCAGTCAAAAGTCTTGTTAGTGGAGTTTGACAAACCAATTGCTGAGGACGTTTTGAAGTATACGGAAGAATTTGGTGCAGCGCCAAATCCTGTGGGGGCTGAGTCAAAGTATGAAATTGTGCCAATGTTTTATCGTGTATCGGGTACGTTTAAGAGATTCGATCCCACTCTTCTGACAACGACAATTCGGATAAATCCATATCGTTGTGGAGCAGATACCGTCATTAGAATTTTAAAGCTAAGCGTAGAGAAGGTGATGGAATCATGTTCTTAAAGCAGTTGGAAAAACAAAATCCCGAATTGATTCGGTATGCGTTTGAATTGCATAACACAGGTAGAATTCTTCCGGATACGTATGTGATTGACTTGGACATGATCTTTCAAAATACCGAACACATTGTTGCTGAGGCTAAAGAAAATCACGTTGAGTTGCTTTATATGACAAAGCAGGTTGGCCGAAACCCGGTGATTGCAAAAGAAGTTGTAAAGGCTGGTATTCCAGAAGCAGTTGTGGTTGATTTTCGAGAAGCCGAGACTTTTATGGAAAATGGATTAGCTATAGGAAATGTGGGGCACTTGGTCCAACCACCCAAGCATTTTCTAACACGGCTTCTGAGATATGGAACACGATATGTAACTATGTATTCGCTTGAGAATGTCCTGGCGTTGAATGAAGCTGCAAAAGCAGTAGGTATAAGACAAAAAGTACTTTTGAAGGTTGTGGGTAATGGTGATGATATTTATCCAGGACAGACAGGCGGTTTTACATTATCACAATTAGATCAACAACTGGAACAGATCAAGGCACTTACAAACATTGAAATTTCAGGTGTTACTACATTCCCTGCAATTCTATACAGTGAATCAAAGAAAGATTTCACTGCGACACCAAATGTCAGGACAGTTAAGAAAGCTAAAGAGATTTTTGAGAACCACAATCTAAGCACGACTGTTGTAAGTTTACCGTCTGCAACATCGACAACTTCACTGCCGTTAATTAGACAATTGGGAGGGAATGAAGGAGAGCCTGGGCATGCATTAACAGGAACAACACCTTTGCATGCGGTTAAGGCCCAACCAGAAAAACCAGCTTACTGTTATGTGAGCGAAGTTTCTCATACGTTTGGACCGCATAGTTATATCTTTGGTGGCGGATTGTATCGGCGTGGTCATCTAAAAAATGCCTTAGTTCAGGATGGTAATCAGTATGCACATGCCCATGTTTTACCTCTTGAAAACTCAAGTATTGATTATTATTTAGAGTTGGACCGGCAGTTTAAGTCAGGTTTGCCTGTAATAATGGCGTTTCGGACACAGATTTTTGTCACAAGAAGTACTGTAGCACTGGTTCGAGGATTACACACAGCTGGTAAATCGCCAGAGTTGGTCGGGTTGTATGACAGCCAAGGAAAAAAATTACCAGAAAGGATGCAATGACATGGGAAAATTTGGTGTTATTGTTTTAGATAGTTTTGGCGTTGGCGCTATGGATGATGTTCCTCAAGTTCGACCGGATGACATCGGTTCAAATACTGCTTTGAACATTATAAAAGCAGTACCACAGATTAAAATTCCTAATCTAGAGAAACTTGGATTAATGAATGCCATTGGTCAGGAACGTGGTGATCACAAGTTTTCTCCTACAGCTAACTGGGGAACTTCCTTACTGATGCACCATGGCGCTGATTCTTATCTTGCACACCAAGAAATTATGGGTACAAAGCCTAAGATGCCACTGCTTCAGCCGTTCAATGAAGTGATCGACACAGTTGAAGCACAGGTTAAGAAAGATGGATTCGATGTCGAGCGTTACGGTGATCCCGGGTACCAGTTATTGGTCGTTAATCATTGTGCGACAATTGGGGATAATCTTGAAGCAGATCCTGGACAAGTTTATAACGTAACTGCGGCACTTGATGAAATGCCATTTGACGAAATTACACGTTTGGGAGAATCAGTTCGTAGTGTGGTTAAAGTCTCGCGGGTCATTGCATTTGGTGGCCGAGGCGTAGATTTGAACAATATTTTGGCAGCTCGGAAGATTGAACACGAGAAGTATGTCGGTGTTTCAGCCCCGGAATCTGGCGTTTACAACACAGATTACCATGTTATTCACTTAGGTTATGGCATTAATCCTAAGGTACAACTTCCTTCAATTCTTCAAGCAAATGGTATTGACGTTGCCTTGGTTGGTAAGACAGCAGATATCATTAATGTTGATACAACGCGGAAGTTCCCAGGTGTTGATACGAACTATCTTTTTGATAAGTTTGTTGAGCAGTCGAAGGATATGAAAGATGGCCTTTTGTTTATGAACATCCAAGAAACCGATTTGGCAGGTCACGCTGAAGATCCTGTTCGATACGCTGAAGTACTTGAGACAGCTGATAAACGATTAACTGATGTTTTACCGTTATATACGGGTGACGATATTTTAATAGTCATGGCGGATCATGGTGATGATCCAACGATTGGATTTAGTCTGCATACGCGGGAACGAACCCCGCTGTTAATTTACAAAGAAGGAACCCACAATAAATATGTTGGGGAGCGCTCAACGCTTTCTGATGTTGGAGCAACCGGATCAGATTATTTTGATGTTCAGTTTCCAGAAAATGGGAAGAGCTTCTTGCATCGCATAATCGATGGAACGGATTTAGACGCTTAGTTATGTCAGTAGCAAATGCTGGTCTTGTGAGATCGCCATTTGCTATTTTTATTTGTCTCGATGAAAACGTGGATAATTATTGTCGAATAAAGTAATTCGTGCAGGTACTTTTAACTGGCTGGTCATGAAAAAGAACGGTACGAAGCTCTGGATTGTGAAATGAATTGTACTTTCAATCTTTACACCCGAACATTTCTCAGCTAAACTCTGATTACATTCAGTTTCCACAGAACTCACAAACAAGTACCAAAACTGAACGAAACACAGCAGCATCTCCCAACGAACAATTGGTCTGAGGATGCTGCTGAGAATACAGGAGGCGAGTAGATGGCAAAGTTAGTGTTGCAGACAGATTTCGGATTGGTGGATGGTGCTGTTGCGGCGATGTATGGGGTGGCTTATGGTGTTGATGATAAGCTGTCGATTCATGATTTGACGCATGAGATTCCACCGTATGACATTTTTGCGGCGTCTTATCGGTTGTATCAGACGACGAAGTATTGGCCAGCGGGAACGGTTTTTGTTTCGGTGGTTGATCCGGGGGTTGGCAGTGATCGACGGAGTATTATTGCGGAGACGGCGGACCATCATTTTGTGATTACACCGGATAATGGGACGTTGACGCATTTGGCGAAGTTTGTTGGTTTGAAGCGGGTGAGTGTGATTGATGAGGCGGCGCATGCGTTGCCTGGCAGTCAGGAGAGTCACACGTTTCATGGTCGGGATATTTATGCGTATAATGGCGCAAAGTTGGCGAGTGGCCAGATTACGTTTGAGGATCTAGGGACGCCGCTTGCTGCTGATCAGATTGTGATGTTGCCGCTGGGCGAAGTGACGCAGCAGGAAGGCCAAATTGCCGGGACGATCGATATTTTGGATATTCGGTTTGGTTCGTTGTGGACGAATATTCCGCTGGATGCGTTTAAGAAGCTTGGCGTGGCGCCAGGCGAGTTGGTGCAAGTGTCGATTTATTATCGTGACCAGATGCGGTATCAAAATCAGATGCCGTTTACGCGGACGTTTGCGGCGGTGCGAGTTGGCGAGCCGCTGGTGTATGTGAATTCATTGCTGAACCTTGGCGTGGCGATTAATCAGGATTCATTTTCGAAGTTGTATCATATTGGTACTGGCGTTGATTGGCATATCACTGTTAAGCGGCTTTAGGTATAATGAATTCATTATGAAAATGTTGCGTCAGCTAATCATTCGTTGACGTTGTGGCACGAATGATACGAGGAGGATTTTTATGCGAGATCACAAAGTTTTGAGTGTCCGAACGGTTGTTGCAATCGGGATTGGCACTGCAATTTTATTTATTTTAAAGCGCTTTGCCGTTATTCCAACTGGGATTGCTAACACGAATATCGATATTTCTTATGGTTTCTTGGGCTTTATTGCAACGCTGTTTGGACCGATCGCCGGCTTCTTTATCGGTTTTCTCGGCCATGCACTGAATGACTTTACTCAATACGGTCAGCCTTGGTGGACATGGGTTTTCACTACCGGTTTGGTTGGCTTTGTGATTGGGCTATTTTGGCGGCGGTTTAACGTTGAAGCCGGCAATTTTGGTGCGAAAAAAATTGTGGCGTTTAACGTTTTGCAGGTGATTACGAATGTGGTTAGCTGGAGTCTGATTGCACCGACGCTGGATATTATCATCTATAGCGAACCGGCTAATAAGGTTTATGTTCAGGGGATTGTTTCGGCAATTTCCAATAGCATCGCAACTGGTGTGATCGGGACGATTTTGTTGGTGGCGTATGCAGCAACGCGGACACGTTCTGGCAGTTTGAAGAAAGAGTCTTAATATGGCGGCACCAGCAATTCAACTTGATCATGTGACATTTCAATATGACAGTCAGGCTGAACCGACCTTACACGATATTAACCTGACAATTCAGCCAGGCGAAAAAGTCTTGATTGTCGGGCCATCCGGGTCAGGCAAATCCACACTAGGCAACCTGATTAACGGGCTGATTCCACATGCATTTCCCGGGAAATTAAGCGGGACAGTGAAGGTGAACGGGAATGTTGTGCAGGATCAGAGTCTGGCTGCGTTGTCGCTGAATGTCGGAACGGTGTTGCAGGACCCAGATGCCCAATTTGTCGCGTTGACAGCCGGCGAAGATATTGCCTTTGCATTGGAAAACAGCGCCGTGGCTCCGAGTGAGATGCACACCAGAGTTAAAAAGTGGGCCGAGCGTCTGAAAATTGGTGATTTATTGGCGCAGGCACCGCAATCACTTTCTGGCGGGCAAAAGCAGCGGGTGGCAATGGCCGGCGTCTTAATTGATGAAGGCGACATTTTATTGTTTGATGAACCGTTGGCGAGCCTGGATCCGGCAACCGGTGAAGCATCAGTGGCGTTAATTGATGAACTGCATCAAACCTATCATGTCACAGAGGTTATCATCGAGCATCGACTGGAAGACGTGTTGCGGCGGCCGGTTGATCGCGTGGTGGTGATGGCAGATGGCCGTATTCTCGCTGACGACACCCCGGAAGTATTGTTGCGTGGCCAGTTGCTCCAAAAAATCGGATTACGCGAGCCGTTGTATCTTGAAGCAGCTGAGTTTGCAGGTATTGATTTGAAGCAGGCAACGCACTTGGCAAACCTTGAAACATTCGACGCCCCGGATTTAGGCACCAAACTTGCAGCGTTTACCACTGAGGCGCCGAAAACGGTCGCCGATCAGACGCAAACACCGCTGTTGACGGTTGCCGGCTTACAATTTGCGTATCCAAAAGGCCGCCAGATTTTCACCGATTTGAACTTAACGCTGCATCATGGCGAGATGGTGGCGTTGGTGGGACGCAATGGTGTCGGCAAGTCCACCTTGAGCCATTTGATTGCAGGTTTTCTGAATCCGAATGCCGGCCAGATTACGCTGGATGGCGAGGATTTGGCCACATGGTCGGTTAAAGAGCGGGCAGATAAGATTGGCTATATTCTGCAGGATCCGAACCAGATGATTAGCAAGCATTTGATTTTTGATGAAGTTGCACTGGGACCGCGGTTACGTGGTTGGGATGAAGACCGCGTCAAATCGGCAGTGCTATCGGCGCTTAAAGTTTGCGGTTTGTATCCATTCCGTTCCTGGCCGATTAACGCACTGAGTTACGGTCAAAAGAAGCGGGTGACGATTGCAGCAATTTTGGTACTAGAGCCGGCATTGATGATTCTTGATGAACCGACTGCCGGTCAGGATTGGCGGCATTTTACCGATATGATGCGCTTTTTGACCAAGTTGAATGATCAAGGCATTACGATGATGTTGATTACCCATGATATGCACCTGATGTTGGAATATGCGCAGCGGGCGATTGTGCTTGGCGATGGCGGCGTCTTGATGGATGCCACGCCGGCCGCGGTGTTGACCAACCCGGACGTGATTCAACACGCCTCGCTGGCCCAACCCAGCCTATATCGCTTAGCCAAACGCCTAAATCTTGACCCACTGGCGTTTACCCAAGCAGTGATTGATCAGGAACGGAGGGTGCGCCAATGAATTCACTTTTTGGATACGACCCTCAAGACACGTGGCTGCACCGTTTGACCGGAGCAACTAAAATGTTGGCGTTCATTGGCATTTCGGTTATTGTCATGGCCAGTTACGACACACGCTTCGTTTGCGCAGTCATGCTGGCATCAATTATTTTATTCTTACAAGCAAAAATTCACTGGCACCAAATTAGCTTGGTTATCAAAATTATTACCATTTTTGCGGTCGTGAACCTATTACTGGTTTATGTCTTCTCGCCGCAATACGGGGTGGGGCTCTATGGAAGCAAACATGTTTTGATCCATGCCGGCTACCTGACCCTGACTCAGGAACAGCTATTTTATGAACTGAATCTCGCTCTAAAATACATTGTGACCGTCCCGCTGGCCTTAATCTTCTTAATCACCACCAATCCCAGCGAGTTTGCGGCGAGTCTCAATAAGTTACACGTGTCGTATCGCATCAGCTACTCGGTGGCCTTGGCACTGCGGTACATTCCCGATGTCCAAGCCAACTTCCGCCAAATCAGCCTAGCCCAGCAAGCGCGTGGCTATGAATTATCGCGTAAAGCCAAGCTGTTCCAACGGTTGAAAGGGATGGGGCAGATTCTCATGCCACTGATCTTCACAAGTCTGGATCGCATCGATCAAATCAGCCAAGCCATGGAACTGCGGCGCTTTGGTACTGGTAAGCGTCGGACGTGGTACATGGACCAGCCGCTAAGAACACCGGATTGGTTGGTGCTGGGCGGCGTTGTGGCGATTATTGTGGTTGGATTGGTGCTGTTTCGGGTTAATGGCGGGCGGTTTTTTAATCCGTTTAAAGGCTAACTTTTTAACTGAATCAGGTAATAGTGCAGGCAGTCATCGCGTTATTTGGCGCGGGGATGCCTGCATTTTACTTCTTGATCCAAATGCAAACGGCTGGCAATCTCAGAAAAAACGATACGCAACACAATAAAAAGGTCGTTGCACGTGAACACACAACGGCCGAATGTAGTACCAACTTAATAGTGGCACACAGAACGATGCAACTAAAAGCCGCAGCATACCAGTGGAGGATGCCGCGGCTTTTTATTCGTCTTTTTCTCAAGATAATTCCAGAGCCTGTATGTGCAGATGAACATATACAGGCTCTGGAATTTAACTAATCACGTACACACAGTAACCCGAACGACAAATCTACACGTGCGCGGTAGCCTTTGCCGTTAAAGTCTTAGTGGCAATGGTGAAGTCATTCAAATTCTCTTGATCAATTGCAACACCCATGCCGGGTTTCGCTGGAACATTCACATAGGTACCGTTAAGTGTGATCAGTGGTGTGATAATATCTCGGTCATAGTAACGTGTCGAGGCTGCGATATCGTTTGGCAAAGTATAGCCAGGTAATGTGGCGATTGCAACATTTTCCGCACGGGCAACACCAGAATCTAACATGCCGCCGCACCAACATTTAATTCCGTTTTGAGCGGCCAATGCTTGGATTTGTTTTGCAACCGTCAAGCCACCAACCCGTGCTACTTTGATGTTGATGATTTTACCGCTGCCTAAACGAATCATTTTGCGTGTATCGTCTAAGCTCGTCACACTCTCGTCAAGGCAGACAGGGGTTTTAATCAGCTTTTGTAGGTCAGCATGGTCAAGTAAGTCGCCGGGTTCAAGTGGTTGTTCAATCATAATAAGGTTGAGATCGTCGAGGCGTTTAAGCGCGGCGAAATCTGCTCGGCGATATGCGGAGTTGGCATCGCCCATCAACATGACGTTTGGGAATGCCTTACGAACAGCTGCGAGATAGTCGTAATCTTTACCGGGCTTTATTTTGCATTTAATGCGGCGGTATCCTTGTTCAATGTAGCCATTCACAACTTTAACGAGTGCTTGCGGTGAGGCTTGAACGCCAATTGAGACGCCGGTTTCGACTTTTTGCTTGTCACCACCAAGTGCAGTAGCGAGCGGCAGATTAGCTTGCTTGGCAAAAATATCCCAAAGTGCGCAATTGATGGCTGATTTAGACATGTTGTTGCGGCGAATTCCTGCTACCAGTGGATACATATCATTTGGATGGGGAATATCAACGTTAAGAATCATCGGCAGCATAATATTAAGAAGTAATTCCCAAGCACCGGCGCGAAATTCCTCATTATAAAATGGAATATCGAAAGCGGAAACTTCACCGTAACCTTTTGTGCCGCTTTCATCGGTCAGCTCAAGAATCATCGTCTTTTTGGCGGTCATTCGTGTAAAACTGGTTTCAAAAGGATGGCGTAAAGGAATATCAACTTGACGTAACGTAGCAGAAATAATCCTAGATTGCATAATTAAAGTTACCACCCAGAAAATGTGAAAAAAGACCTGTCCTTCTTTCTAAATGGCTTGCTATGCAAACACCATTTTAGCAAAAAAGGGCAGATTTTTTCGTTTTTGGCTAATGGTAGCTCTCAATATGGGTATATACCAATAAGCGGTGTGCTTTAATTTTATTATTACAAAGTATCGATACAGGTGGAAAGCTCCTTATTAGAATTAAAATTAAGGGTATACCAGTTTAAGACAGCGAAAAATAATTTTTTTATTGACTATATTATATAAATGCGTTTACAATTGAATGTGTAATCGCTTTTAAAATTCATTTTAGCAACGCGTATAAAGCTATTTTTTTATTGCTAGACTTTAAACGACCGTTCGTAAATTCTAAGCATGTGAGCTTTTATACTTAAATGGTAAAGAAAATTGGAGTCTCGTATTTTTTTGTCAGTGCTTAACTACGGGAATATCCATTTAAAAATGATTACCAGTCACTAACGACGTTGGAATTAATCGACTTCGAGCAAAGCAATGGGAGGTGAGAATTTTTGAAGCTTCGTGCAAAGACTATCGTAAACAAATACGTTGAAGGTTTCAGGCTTCTTGTTACAATGACGGCGTAAATGGAATCGGGAAGGAATTTCAAAAGTTTTTTATCAATTACTGTAGTTCTTGAACACGATGACGTTTGTACTGCTCAACATTCACTAAATAGAAATGGGGACCAGAAATGAAAAAGCTGACAAGGATTATTTTTTGCGTTATTAGTTGTGTTAGCCTAATAGCCAGTTCAATAGGACTCTATTCAACTCCAAAAATCGTAAAAGCTGATACTACATCAGTGACCGATGCCGATATTAATGCCTATATTTCTAATATGACCTTAGATCAAAAGATTGGACAAATGTTTGTGTCTCGAACATTGCAAGATACGGATAAAGCTCGATCTGATATAGCAAAATACAACCTTGGTGGGTTGATTGTATATGGAGCTGATTTCACTAGTGTTGAAGGAAAAACAGCTACCGAAGCACAGAATAATTTCAAGATGAAGGTGCAAAGTTTTCAAAACTCAGCAAGCCTGCCGTTATTGATTGGTGTTGATCAAGAGGGAGGAACAGTTTCACGCTTATCACAAAATCCTCTAATTGCGAATGGTAGAAGCTTTCCTTCACCACAAACGGCTTATGCTAATGGCGGAATGGCCAATGTAACAAAAGAGGCTAGTGAAGTCGGAACTATTCTAAAAAATCTGGGCATCAATTGGAACTATGCACCAGTAGCTGACAGCACGCCTGATACTTCTAGTTTTATTTATGGCAGAACTTTTGGTCAAGATTACTTGGCAACTGCAAACTATATTACGAATGTGATCCCTGCATGGCAGAATGCTGGTGTTGCAGCAACGCTTAAACATTTTCCGGGTTACGGATCAGCGATTGATACGCATACGGATTTTGCAGTTGTTACAAAATCTAAGGCGGATTTTGAAAAAGAGGATTTGCTTCCCTTTAAATCCGGTATTACAGCAGGAGCAGATTCAGTAATGATTGCACATATCGTAATGCAAGCTGTTGACCCAGTATACCCAGCTTCATTATCACGAAAGGTCGTTACAGACTTGTTGCGTAATGAACTTGGTTATAATGGCTTAATCATTACCGATGCATTGGAAATGGGAGCTATCAAGCAATTTGCTCAAGAACATGATCAAGTTCCTGTTGATGTTCTTGCTGTTGAAGCAGGAAATGATTGCATCATGAATAATGATTATGAAACCGCTATTCCACAGATTCATGCAGCAGTAACTAGCGGCACTATTAAGGAATCAGAAATCAATGAACACGTTTTCCGCATTCTAGATCTCAAACGCAAGTTAGGGCTGTTAACTAAAGCGCAACTTCAGCAAAAAAAGGTTCAGATTGACAATGTTTCCTACAGCAGTGACAACAAAAAGGCAACAGTTAGCGGCACAGTTGTTGATAGTGATTGGCAAGTTGGAGAACCGTTATCGGTTAAAGACTCAACTGGAAAGGTCATTATTACCGCAGACGTCGGGGCCGGTGGTAAGTTTACTTTCGATATTCCTACTAATTCCCAAGAACAAGTATTAACTCTGACCACTAATCTACCCAATATCGCTGATGCCAAAATAACTATTAAGGCTGTGAGTTCATCGAATACTAACAAAACTTTGCTAGAAAACTTGATTAAATCTGTTGAAAAATTAGCTAGCAATCAATATACTGTCAAGTCTTGGCAAGAGTTGCAAGCTAAACTAACTGAATCAAAATCAATTTTAAACAATGATAGTGCTACACAAGATCAAGTAGATGCTTCCGTTAATGCTTTGCAAAGTGCCCTTAAGCAATTAGTTTCTGCATCAAATAGCGAAAATAATAGTCAAAACTCTAATGATAGCAGTTCCCAAAGTTCATCTAACACTGGTGGACAAGCATCATCCAGTACTAGTAATGCTAATGAGACTAATATTGCTAGTAAGGATTTGTCAGGTACAAAGTCGGATAAAGGATCTAAGGACAATCACGGTTTTTTGCCAAGTACGGGTGAACGCGTGATGGCAGGAATTTCTGTTCTGGGGGTAATTTTAATAGCTTGCGTGACTGTATTATATATTCGAAAAAAAAGGGCATAACTTCTAATTATTGATTAGTAAAACTCATTAGAGGCCGCCAGAACTCACTTGGTTCTGGCAGTCTTTTTTTGGCTTTACGTCAACTGGTGTTGAAGCATAAATTTATCTTTGAGGCGGTTCTCCATTTGGGGAGCCGTCTTTGTCATGTTATGCCGTGATTTGGTAGATTCGTTTGAAGAAGTTCAGCTGATTTTTGAAGCCAAAACAGGATCGTTTGAGTGACTTGATGAGGCGGTTAACCCCTTCGATCGGACCGTTGGAATAAGAGCTGGTGACAGCGGCGAGAACAGCGACTTTGTGTCGCTTAAACGTTGTCCATTGCCGTACCCTTTGGCTCGTAAGTAGCTAACAGGTTTGCCAGTTCCGCGGGATGTTTCTTCACCATCAAAGCATCATGAAGCGCTAAGTAGGTCTCATAGGGTTGCTTGAGCTTGGGCTCAGTATCAAGTCCTAGATTGCAATAATAAAGTTACCACCTAGAAAGAGGCTTGCTCACTGCTTGAACTGGGGTTTGCCAACGAAGACATTTTCTAGGTTTGTTATTGATAAACGCTGTGGCTCGTTGAATATTGGCCTCTGAAACCTGATCAAACTGTGTTCCCTTCGGGAAATAGTAGCGAAGTTCTCGATTGAACCGTTCGTTCGTGCCCCGTTCATTCGGGTGATAGGCATGGCAAAAGTAAACCGGTATCCGATAGCGCTTTGTAAGCGCCTGATCGCAGGAAAACTCTTTACCGTGATCAACCGTCACTGATCGAACCGGACCCGGAAAGTCTACCATCAGTCTTGCAAAACCCTTGAGAACAGCATTTCGTGATAAGTTTTCAAGCTTAGTTGTCGCCATTAAACGTGTGACCCGATCGACAATGGTCAAAACAGCAGCCTTTGACCCGCGAACTGTATCCATCTCTAAATGTCCTTTTTCGGTTCGCCGATTAGCTGACTCACTGCAAATCTCAATTGAGGTGCCTACTGCTTGGTTATAGCGCGACCGAAGGTCTTGTCTTCTTTTATGACGTTTACCGTGATCAAAGAGTTGACTTGGCTGAAAATCGACTTGTCTTTGATAAATCCAGTGGTAAATCGTGTGTGGTGCACAGTGAACGGCATAACCGACCATTTCAGGGGACCAACCTAGGGTTAGCCTCTCAGTTACCATCCGCTTCAACTTAGGCGTTAAAATCGAGTGCCGACCACAACGATGCCGACAAGTATCGGCATGATCCTGAGCTATAATGGCGCAGTAATCGCCTTCAGGGCAACGGTGAAGCTCATGCCTAATAGAAATACGAGAGCGGCCTAAGGTCGCGGCGATGTATTGAATCGTGTGGTGTTGCATCAGTTCTATCTGAGATCGTTCAATTAAGGTTATAATGGCCATGGGACCTGTCCTTCTCTCTAGATGGTATGTTATGCAAACACCATTTTAGCAAGAACGGACAGGTCTTTTTTCACATTTTCTGGGTGGTAACTTTAATTATGCAATCTAGGCATCTTTTCATCTTTATCTGCGACCCTATTTAGGAGATCAGACAGATTCTTACGAAGATTTGTCGGTGTATATATCTCCATTGGAATTCCTCCCTGTATATATGTACATCATAGCGCACGCCAATGATAATCACGTTTCGTCTTTAATTTCGATAGGGTGTACCCTATTGTAACTAATACGAATGGAGAGTATTATTAGTTACATATAAGTGACCCGGAGGTGATCTAGAATTGTCTAAAATCGGTTATGCGCGTGTTAGTACGCGTGATCAAAATCTGGCGCGTCAAATTGAACAGCTACATGATGCCGGTGTTAATAAAATCTTTCAAGAGAAGCTTTCAGGTAAAAATGCCGATCGTCCTCAACTGAAAGCAATGTTAGACTATATTCGTGATGATGATGAAGTAGTGGTACTGAGCCTTGATCGACTTGGTCGCAATTCTCATGATTTGACTGACATCATCGAAACCATTCGGCATCGTGGAGCTCAATTGAACGTTCTAAATCTACCTAGCTTTGCAAGTATTGAAGATCCTAACCTTCGTAACTTGATTACGACAATTATTGTCGAACTATATAAGTATATTGCTCAAGAAGAGCGCGAAACTATTAAGATACGGCAACAACAAGGCATAGAAATTGCCAAACGCCAGGGCAAATATAAAGGCAAAATTCGCGAATATGGTCCTCATTCACCTAATCGTCAAAAACGCTATATTTATAAAGAAGCCTGTCGCCTTTTAAATAGGAAGAAAGACGGAGATGAAACTCTGACCAAGCGACAAATTGCCCGCATGTTAGGTATTGCACCAGTAACCTTATATCGCATCGAAAAGTATCAGGCAGAAGATCTAGCAAATGTTCCTCGTAGTGAGAGGTAAACATCATGATAGATTTAAGGGGCAAACGAATTCTCTTTACCGGCCGTTTGCGATCTTTTCGTCGTTTCCAGGCACAACAGTTAGCAACTATTCTAGGAGCAAAACCTGTCAACGGGATTGACAAAAATGTTGATATCCTTGTGGTTGGTATTATTAGCAAACCCTATGATCAACTACTTACCACTCAAAAGTTAACGTATGCTAGAACCTATGGCATTCCAAAGATTGACGAATTAGCCTTTATTTCATGGTGCCAATGGCGATTAGATCAATTGAAAGCAACTCTTTAAGTGCCTTCTTATCAAACGGGGGGAATAGTATGCAAAAGCGTATCGATTTGGCCAATCAAACGTTTGGACGACTCACAGTCATTAGTTTTTTTGGAAGCAGTTCTAATGGCAACGCGCTTTGGCTCTGTCAATGTCAATGTGGAAATAAATGTATTGTTGACAGTCAACGACTTCAAAAAGGATTCACTCGCAGTTGTGGGTGTTTGCGATCAGAAATAAGCAGATTAAACATAAAAGCTAATAACCAGACTAAAAAATACATGGGCAATCCCAAGAATTTTCAACTAATCAATCGAACAAATTTAGTTGCTTCTACACTTAAACGGTCCAATAACAAATCTGGCGTTATCGGAGTTAGTTGGGATAAAACTGCTCAAAATTGGGTCGCAAGGCTGTACTTTCAAGGCCATCTTGTCCTAAATCATGTATATGTTCATATGGAGGATGCCATCGCTGCTCGCAAGGCAGCAGAGAAAAGGTATATTGTACCTTTGCAAAAGCAATATAATCAAACACACCAAAAAAAATCAATTAAATTGATTAGACAATCCGATCTGGAGAAAATGCCATTACCTGCACTTTCTATAGATTTATAGAAAAGCCGATTCATTATAAAATGGTTCAATTCCGTAATCATGCAACTGCCCTAAATACTAAGATCAGTTTGCAAGAAAAGAAGCCGTAGCGTGTGTTTGTGGCATCAAGACTTAATTCGACAAACTCCCAGGACAACAATTATTGGGACAGCGTCGTGAAATGGAAAAACGAGGTTATCATCTAGATCAGAAACAGTGTGATCCTCTGTATCAAGGCCAACATTGCCTAGCATACAAGCAACTAAGTCCTGTTGCACTCACAATGCCCATCTATCCTGAGTATGACCAAGGATATAAACACGTTTGCCTAACTAATCTAACAAGCAAAAGGATCTTGTTAACCTTTCAGCGATCCTAGTCTGCGGTGTTCATCTGGGGACATAGGATTGACAAAATAGGATATTGACAAAACAGAATATCGGCAATATACTTACTAAAAGTAATTGGAAAGCGTAATGTCGTGTTGATCGGAGAAAATTAAATGGTAAATCTTACAGAAGAAATGAAGAATATGTTAAAGAGTCAGCTCCCCTTCCTAGCAACAACAGGAATAGATGGCAAACCTCAAGTTGGTCCCAAGGGCTCACTACATGTCTTAGATGACTCACATTTAATCTACTTTGAGCATACCTTCAGGCAAGCCTATGATAATCTCTCGAGCAACCATTTGGCAGCGTTTGCGGTTGCTGATAGAGGCGCTCAACAGGGATTTCGCTTTGAGGGAACGGCTCATATTCATGAAACAGATGATTTTGCTAATCATATTTTAGATCAAACTAACATTTTTGACCGTTTTCCACGCGCTGGCGTAGTGGTTATTGATGTTGAACGAATCTATAAATTGGATAACACCTTAGAGGCTGGCATTCAAATCGCCTAGGGTTCTTAAAACAAATTCAACCGAGTAAGTCGAAGAATTTTTTAGTGTCCAAACTCATACAGTGCTTATTTCATGTCATTAAGTATTCATTAGCAAGCAGTTTTGTTATACTTTGTTTAGAAGTGATGGAAGTACGTCGAATTCTTAAGAAACCATAGCCTACTGTTAATGCCATTACTTAGAGCGTGTCGATTTTTGACACGCTTTTTTTGTGCCATTGGGTACAAATCATCCAATAAAAATTAAATATCAAAAAAGACGGCTTCCACTATGGAAAGTCATCTTTGATGAACCGGTTTTCTAATACTCATTCATGTTGCATCGTCCTACTTCAAAAGCTTGAAATATACAGACATAGTGTTTTAATAAGTTGGTCGTTTTTAGTTTATTAAACTCAATATCAGTCTTAAAATATTGATCCTTTCCTCATTTAAATTAACCCAAAAGGATATTAAACAAATTTTAAGATCTTAATGATATTCTTTTAATTGAAAGCTTTTATCCCGAATTTTTTTGACATAAGCCTTGTACTTAGTCCGGCCAAGCGGTGTGACAATTGCGACTCGATAATGATTACCAGGCAGGCTGATGTCAGTCACCCCAGTTTGATCTGATTTAAAAGAATGTATATGTCGACCTCGTTTCACCACGACTTGTGTGGCTTCAGCCGGTACTTCCAGCAAATAATGCTTTCGGCCAAGCATCAAACTGCGCATTACGAAACCGATCACGCCTAAAATGATCACCGCGCCTAAAAGTGCGACTATTAGCTTTAATTTGTTCCACCAAACCGCCCAACTTGAAGCCTCTTCATCTGCCTTAACGTAAGGAATTCGGCGACCCGTTATCAACAATCGATGAGAATTGATCATATAAGGCGTGCAGGTCATTAAGGTCACAAGATCCTGTCCCGGCACAATTCTTAGCTGCCGGGTATCACTTGGCTCAATAACCTGGCGCTTAAAGACTTGGTAAGCCAATTTATGATTGCCTATGCTAATAAAAAACTTGTCGCCTTTTTTTAACGCTGGTACTCGGGTAAAAAGTTCAGCGTTTGGCACACCACGATGCGCTGAAATGACAGCATGGGTATTTTTACCACCAGTTGGATAACTTGTACCATCCAATAAACAGGCGCCAAATTGTAGAAGCCAATCGCTTGTATGATCAAAAACCGGCAGACTAAGGCCAATTTTGGGAATCGTCAACTGAGCAACTGTCTGCCGAGTCAAGATTTGTTGATTGCGTTTGGCTGCTGTTTTTGCGGTTCCTTGATCATTAACAGCATGATTAAAACTGGCAACGCCGGGCACTTGTTGACTTGCTGCCAACTGTTTATTTTTTTGCTGATAGTCGTTATATTCCCGCCGCAACACCATCTGATTCTTCCGCGCTTCTTGTTGTCGATACCTGTCGATGACTTGCTGATTTTGGTAAGAAACGTAAGCATCACTTGCAAATGGATAGCATAAAACACCAAAACCCGCTAAAAGAAGACATCCAATCACAATATCAATCAAGTCTAAAGGTCGACGTGTTCGTTTTGTCACTCTGATTACCTCGCCATATCAAAACAAGAGCGCCATCGACGCTCTTGCTTGACTCATTTATCTTATTAACTTTTTAGAAACCATTGCGGCGCTTGCGATAGGCAACTGCTCCAAATGCAATTAAGGCAACGCCCAAAATCGCAAAAATGACTGTGCCAGTACCACCAGTGTGTGGCAGAATACCGCTTGGTGCATCTAGAATGTCGCTAGACGAATTATCAGCTTTAAAGTCTGTATTGGCAGCAGCATCATAACCATCCGGCACGTTTGTTTCAACTGCCGTGTAAGTTGTGGTGTTATCAGCAAATCCATTTAAGCCAAACTTACCGCTCTTATCAGACGTGAAAACAGTAGCATCGCTTTCAGCAACCCACGTCAATCGATAGTTATTGGCCAATACATCGATAAATCCTTCGCCGATGCTGACGCTTTGACCATCTTTATCTGTCAACTTCAAAAACTTGCCATCACTATTGCTAATCTTAAAGCCGGCTCCTTCAAGCACTTCTTTAGTCTCAGCATCTTTCTTAACAAAAGTGCGCTCATAGGTGGTCTTTTGAACATTCTTTGGGTAGACATAGACATTCCCGTCGGCTGCTGCCTTGGCTGGTAAGGTTAACCAGAAATCGGCAGACGTGTTATAACCAGCTCGCGGATTGGTTTCATGGAAAAGATAGACAGCAGCACGAGTCTTACCACTGGCATCTTTTGATTGGATAGGTAATGCTTGGGTTAGTTGCCCCTTGTCATTAGTCGTACCGGTTGCGGCAACCGGAGCACTATCAAAACTGCCTTTATAATCCTTAGGCGATGCCCAATAATTGGCTGTCACGTTGTAAATGGTGAAATCAACGCCTTGTAAAGGCTTAGCACCATCGCCGGTCCAAATTTGATCAGTCGCACGATCAATGGCAGTAACATCTTTGTCAAACCCGTATTTAGTAAGGACAACGTTTTGTGTTGTCGTATCATTCGTATCTGCTTGAACCCGAGTGCCATTAAACCCGAGAACCATCAGTAATGTCATTAGGATCGTGCTGGTTAATGTCAGCACTTTCTTGGCAATTGTCTTTTTCATTCTTATCTCTCCCACTTATTAATTTTTTGGTTTTTTATGTTAAAAGCAAGTACTGTCGCGAAGATTATCAACCCGAGCACTGAAAGCCAAGCTGCAACTGTATCACCCGTTTGTGGCAACAATTGACGTATTTTCTTTGGAACTTTTTTGGGGGCATCGGTGTGACGACTTACCATTTTGTTCTTAGGAAATAAATCAATGCGTGATTGATTCCCATGTTGAAGGTTGCTTGACATGACAACCACAAGATTCTGACTGGCTTCAATATTCTTAGGTGCCGCCGTTTCTTTAAAAAGATAAACCGCAGCATGCTGCCCCTGTCGGAGTGGTAAATCGCCAAAGTACGCTTCTCCCTGACCAGCCGTCACAACCTGTGCGATAAGGCTGGAGCTAGCAGGCTGATAGCTATCTTGACTCAACGTCGTTTGTGCTACCTCAATCGCACCGCCATTTTTGGAGACAAGCTGCCAAAAGTCAGCGGTCACGTCATAAACTGTGAACGTCACACCGTTTAACGGCACATCTGCCTGCGAAAAGTCGGGTTTTGTTGTCCCGTTATTTGCTTGTTGAGTTGGCAAGGTATCTTTAAACAACAGCTTATGCAACACAACATCAACAGTGGTCGGCACAGTTGCCGCCTGTGTCTGCTGCAACGTTGTCGTTGCCAAACTGACTAGTAGTGCCAAGCAAAAGGTCAAAATCACTAACGGACGGAAGGATTTAGTCATGTTGCTTCACCACCCGTCGCTTTATCAAAACAACCAGTAATAAAAGGAACGCTGCGCTGATCAATCCCAGTGCGATACCAAGCAATCGCTGATAGCCCTGACCACCTGTATGCGGCAAAATTGCAAGTGGCTGATTAATCGCCTGCAAAGTGATCGTGCTGCCATCAATCGCTAATGTGTATCCGTTCTTACTTTCGCCCGGCTTCAATGCCTCACCGTCAATCGTGACGGTTGCCTCTTTACCAGTCGTAGCTACCTGAATGGCAATCTTTGCAGGATTGCTTTGATAGCCATCTGGTGCTTTTGTTTCTGACATCGTATAGGTACCATCTGCAACTAATTTTGTCGCAAACGCTTGTCCCTCAGATGTCGCCGATGATGTTATCGTCTCAGCTTCGCCAGCACTTGGTTGCAGGGTGAACGCTGCACCTGCAAGATATTGGCTTTGATTATCCTGTTTGATGACCCGCAAAGTCATGGATGGCTTTGGTTCATCATATTTCGTTAGCGTCAGAATTTGCTGGTGATCCCCGGTCACCGTAAAATCATCTGACTTATCACCAACAGGATTCAAAGTCTGCTGGCCATTAATAACACTCCCTGATGTCACATTGTCCTTTGTGCCATGGTATTGCCATTGCCCATCAGACGTTAGCTGAAAAAGATACGTTGTCCCATCAAGTTGATAACCTGTAGGTGCTGCAGCTTCCTGAATACCGTAATACCCTGGCGCTAGTGCCTGCAGATCCGTTGACGTGATGGCGTTGGTTTTGGATGCCTGCTGAAAACTGTTATCGCTGTACTGGGTTAAGTTAAACTGCATGGCCTTCAACTGATCTGCTGATAAATCAGTACCATCGGTTGTTTTTTTCTGAAACTGAAAACCATACTGCTGATTTGTCAAAGTCAACGTTGCTGTTTGCTGATCCATATTTTGAGAACTGATAAACGAACTCAAATCAATTCCCGAGGCATCTTCACTCTTAACGACATATGAAAAACTTTGACCCTGATTGTTATACGCAGGTGCCGTAAAGCTAGCTTTCCAGTTATCAGCTTTTTTAAGGACTAAGGTCTGTTGCCAATTTGGATCAAGCGAACCGTCAGCCACTTTTCGCTGCACCGTGACGTTGAGCGTATCCGGTAACGATTGATTGCTTAACTGGCGCCATTGCTTCTGCACATAAACTGTAGTTGCTGGTGCCCTGCCTGAAGGAATCCCAAAGTCAACAGCGGCAGCGCCCGCTTTTGGTGTCAACAATGTTTCACCATTCATTTGGTACCAAAAATCAGGCTTGAAGCCAGCATCCTCTGTTTTGATCCGTACTTGATAATGGATTTGAACTTCCTGATCCTGACCCAAGTTCATGTGATTCACCGTCAATTGACCATCTTGGATCGCCGCACTTGGCAACTCACTTGCTGGCACAGTTTGCTTGCCGACACTCGTAACGGTCGCCTGGTTGTTCGCATATTGAAATTGCGTACCAATCGGGTCTGTGATCGTGCCGTCGGTGACAGTATTAAAGTTTTTGATAATGTCCTTTGCCTGATTGTTCAAATAAGCCTCAACAGCATCGGCACTATCAGCATCTTCGTATAAATCCGGTGAATTGGTAATAAGCTGCATGTTTTGGCGTATTTTTTCTTTCGTCATGTAGTGGTCGTCGTCAGCCAGTTGGATGCCTAACGCGTGCACCTCATTACCACTATCCTTTGCTATCTTGGCCTCACCCAATGTTGCTGGCCAAGTATCATATATATAATGACCTGAACTATCGGTGTATGGCCATCGAAGTCGTGCGGTGTTCCCTGGTTCATCTCTGCTGGATCCAAAATTAGTGCCATACAATGTACCATTTATCCACTCTGAATTTATCACCTCGTTAGAAAAAGTCGGCACGCCATCAGTTAACAAAATCATCATTTTTTTATTGCCACTGGTGTCCGCATTCAGCATGGCTGATCCTTGCCGCAAACCAATCTGCGTATACGTACCCCCTTGAAACCTTGGACTCAATGCACCATTAATCGCTTGTTGCTGGCTGGCATTACCTGCTTTGCCTAATTTGACACTAATATAACCCGATTTGCCACCGATATAACCAGGACTAGAAAACCCAATTAAACCAACATTGACGTAATTACCCAGACCGGCGTTTTGAATAGAAGTCAAGAAATTCTTAACGCCAGTACGAACAGCACCAGCTCGATTCGTGCCCCATCTGTTTGACTCCATTGACCCAGACATATCAACAACTAAGACAATATCTACAGGCTTCACATTTTGCTGTTTATTGCCTTTGACGTTCAAATAAACGTCGTACAATCCAGGGGTATTCGTCTCTTTAGCATATTTTCGAATCTGATAATCCGGATTATTGGGGTCACCAAATTTCAGGTAAGAGTTCGTGGTATCAGTCGCATCACCATTCCATATTGTATTATTATCCCACCCTGAAACTTGATCCCCGCCACGTTGATTGATTACATTTTGTTGTCCCGTGACCTGCCACGAATTTGTCGGATAGGTACCATTAGCATCGGTTTGATAGGTTGGGCGAATGTTATCAGTGGCTGTCACAACTGAACTGCCACTTGTCACTAAGCCTGTTAACATACTCATCAAAATCAATAAGACCGCGAACAAATGCCCAGTTCTCGCCACTTTAGCTGTCATCTTCGTAAATTTTACCCTCCTCTCAAGTAAAATTTTA